>JAFRZQ010000098.1 GCA_017442465.1 Anaerotignum sp.
GCAGAATCCCCGTAGCGGAATAAGGAGGATGACCATGGATTTAATTGTAGCAGTTGATGAAAAATGGGGCATCGGCAAGGATGGTGACCTGCTGCAGCGCATTTCTGCGGATATGAAATATTTCCGCCAGAAAACAACAGGCAATGTGCTGGTCATGGGCAGAAAGACACTGGAATCCTTTCCGAATAAAAAGCCTCTGCCCAACAGAGTGAATATCGTGCTGACAACGAACAGGAATTATGAAGCGGAGGGCGTGGTGCTGTGTCATGGTATCGATGAACTGCCTGAAGTGTTGAAAGGCTATGCTGACAAGCAGATCTTCGTTGCCGGCGGCGGTACTATCTATGAACAGCTTCTGCCTCAGTGCGAAACAGCTTATGTGACAAAAATCTACAATACTTACCCCGCAGATACCGTATTCCCTGATCTGGATGCCCATCCCGATTGGGAACTGGCAGAAAAGGGCGAGGTACAGGAGGAAAACGGCGTGAAATTTTCCTTCGATATTTATCAGAAGAAATAAAAAACAACTATAACGAAAACTGCATTGGTATATATCAATGCAGTTTTTTGTTGAAAAAACCACTATAATAATGAATAAATATGGATAATAATTGATTTTTCTAGAAAAAACAGTAAAATATTATTAAAAGATGGGAAGGAGGATGTGCTTGTGGCTACTATAAATGCAAAAGTAAAAACAAGGCTGATTGAAGCTACTAAACGATTTAAACCCATTGTATCAAAAGCAAAAAGTAAAGATGTTAATGAGAGTGATACTGTCGCAATCATAACAGATATTTTGGCGGATGTGTTTGGTTACGATAAATATTCGGATATAACATCTGAGTATGCAATTAAAAAAACATATTGTGACCTTGCAATTAAAATTAATGGACAGCTTACAATACTCTTGGAGGCAAAAGCAGCAGGCTTGAATTTGAAAGAAAGTCATATTAAGCAGGCTGTTGATTATGGGGCAAATGCTGGAGTTGATTGGGTTATTTTAACAAACTCAGTTCAATGGATGGTATATCGAATTATTTTTGGTAAACCGGTTGTTGCAGAACTTGTATATGACTTCGATTTCACTGAAATTAATACGAAAAAAGAAAGCGATTTGGAATTGCTGTATTATCTTACAAAAGAATCCATGACGAAAGCTGGGAAAGGGTCTTTAGATGAGTTTCATAGCCATAAACAAATGATAAACAAATTTGTTGTTGCACAAACTCTTTTGTCTGATCCTGTATTAGATGCGGTAAGAAAAACCTTGAAAAAGGTATCTCCGGATGTTAAAGGGACAAATGAAGAAATTTATCGTATCATCAATGAAGAGATTATTAAACGGGATGTCTTAGATGATGAGAAAACAGTGGCAGCAAAGAAGATGGTTTCTAAAGCATTAAATGCGGCTAAAAAAGCGTCAACACAATCTAATGACTAAGTAGCTGGTGAAACGAAAAGGTCGAGAATTTTTCTCGGCCTTTTTTTATTACTTGAAATGTTCTGGATGGATGCCTGACCAGCCTGTTTCCGGCATGGTCATCAGGCGGTAAACATCTTCCATAGAAAGGTCAAAATCGAAAATATCCAGATTCTGCTTCATCCGTTCCGGGGAGGAAGATTTCGGCAGGGGCAGCACATTGTTCTGCAGACAGAACCGCAGGCAGATCTGCGCAGGGGTCTTGCCGTATTTTTTTGCCAGTTCCAGAATAAGGGGATCATCCAGAAGTCTTGCACGGCCCAGAGGACTCCATGCCTCCACCTGAATACCCTGATTCAGACAGAAATTCGTGGTGGCTGCCTGGGGATAGCCGGGGTGGAATTCCAGCTGATTCACCATGGGTCTGGTGTTGCAGTCCTTCAAAATATGCAGCAGATGATGGGGCAGATGGTTGCAGACACCAATGGCGCTGACTGCTCCTTCGTCATAGAGTCGTTCCATGGCCTTCCATGTTTCTGTCAGGGCGGGCTTCCAGTCGGCATTGGGGGCGGACTGGGGCCAGTGAACAAGGAAAAGGTCTAAATACTGTACGCCCAGATCTTCCAGAGATGCTTCAAAGCTGCGAAGGGTACTGTCATAGCCCAGATCTGTTTTCCATACCTTGGAGGTCAGGAACAGTTCCCGGCGGGGGATACCGCAGTTTTTGATGGCATTACCGATCATTTTTTCATTTTCATATCTTCTGGCAGTATCCAGATGGCGGTAACCCGCCTCGAGGGCATCCAGAATGATTTTTTCCTCTGTTACCAGATAGGTGCCGTAACCGATATAGGGCAGTTCGACGCCGTTTTCCAGAATAAATCCTTTTTCACCGATCATATGTCATTCCTCCTTAAATCAAGCCTTTTTCCTTCAGCAGGGAAAGGGCTTTATCAGACAGGATTTCTTTTTTATTTGTTTCGGGTACCTGTAAAACCATGTCCAGCAGCTCTGCCAGAACTTCCCCTAAAACCTTGCCGTGGGGTGCGCCCATAGCCATCAGATCTTTGCCGGAAAGTTCCATGGTCTTTAATGTCAGGCAGTCGCCGTCAGTCAAAATTTTTTCAAACAGAGCCTTGCTTTCTTCGTGAGGAGAATCGGGACGCAGGATGGACTGCAGAGTCAGCAGTTCTTTCATGGCATCCTCGCCGATGGTACCTGCCAGTTTGCGGAGAGGATATGCCTCTGTTGGCACATCATTTTTCAACTGTTCCAGTAATAAACAAACACGCTTCAGGGTATGGTTGTCAAATTTCATGCCCTTCAGGAAGTTTTTCGCCTCATCAGGGGTATAATCCTGCAGAACGACTGCCCAGCGGAGGAGAGCATCCTTGGGGCAGGCGGAGATTTCGTCTAAGATGGTCTGGCTTCTGCCGATGAGCCTTGCGGAAAGGATAGGGTCGATCTGTGCCAGGAGGCCGCTTTCCCACAGCAGGGACATTTTTTCTTTATAAGGAGAAAGCCAAAGTTTTTCCAGTTCTTCGCGGATACGTTCCACGCTGATCTTCTGGATCAGGGCAGTATTTGCACACAGGGCTGCCCATGTTTCCGGTTCGATTGCAAAACCCAGCTGAGCCGCAAAGCGGACACATCTGAGCATACGCAGAGCATCCTCCTGGAAACGCTTCGGGGGATCGCCTACGCCTCGGATGATTTCTGCGGCGATGTCCTCCTGACCATGGAAGGGATCACGGAAGCCTTCGTTGGGGTGGTAGGCAATGGCGTTCATGGTGAAGTCTCGGCGTAAGAGATCTTCTGTCAGGTTTTTGGTGAAGGAGACCTCGTCGGGATGGCGGCAGTCGGCATATTCCCCATCTACACGGTAGGTGGTCACTTCGTAGTTTTCCTTGTGGAGGACGACTGTGATGGTGCCGTGCTGGATGCCGGTGTCGAAGGTGTGGTCGAAGAAGGTCTTCGTTTCTTCCGGCAGGGCGGAGGTGGTGATATCCCAGTCCTGGGGGATGCGCCCCAGAATGGAGTCGCGGACACAGCCGCCGACGATATAAGCCTCGTGGCCGCCTTCATTCAGTTTATTTAAGATAAATGCCGCATCAGACGGCATCTGTACTTTCATTTTTGTTTCGGACAAATGAATGACCTCCAATCAAAAAGGATTTTTCTTAGTATAGCACAAAAAAAGACATAACAAAATACCCCCGAAGTCGGGGGTATTTCAGAGGGGAATAGTTATTTTTTTATATTTATAAAAGTAAGTTATTTTTCTTTCTTGTCGTAAGGTTTGACTTCTACGGCCTGTTTTTCGAAGTCAATGAAGATCTGATAGGCATAATTATCATCGCTGGTATCCCATACTTCCACATAGCGGGGTGTCACTTCAATGATGATCTCTGTATCTTCGTGGCTGTATTTGTTGTAGCTGCCCCAGAGGTGCTTTTTGTATCCCTGTTCGAATACGCGGCCTTCTTCTTCTACTACCAGACCTTTATTGGCTGCGGTGCCTTCGATCTGCAGACCGCCCCAGCACATAGCTACATTGGGATTCTGGAAGAGCTGCTGTGTTTTGCGGAAGTTTTTATCTGTCTTGAACCAGACTTTATCATCATAGAACAGGCAGCTGACGTTCCTAACCATAACATAATCATTCACACTGCTGGCAAGGGCCATGATCTTCCAGTCGCCCAGCTGTTCCCACATAATGGCTTTTGCCTGTTCAAAGGTAAGGTTTTTATCTAAACTGAATTTCATATCGATTTCTCCTTTTTTATATCATGCATCGGCTTCCTGTGCTTTTGCTGCGGGATATGTGGTATAGCCATATCCGTGCAGGATGGGGCTCAGGCGTTTATACAAAACAAGTGCCCCCAGAGAGTTGATGCTGTATTTGATCACATTGAAAGGGATGATGCCGAAGATCGCCAGTGTGGCTGCATTCTGCACCAGAGGGTTCGCTTCGGTACACATTGCGATGAAGTAGCTCATTTCCTGGCCCATCAGCGTCATATAGAAGGGGATGATGATGAACAGGTTTGTGAAAATGGCTACGATGCTGACAAAAGCGGTACCTGTCGCCATACCGATCACTGCAGTTTTTTTGGTTTTGTTTCTGTGATACAGGATCACGGGAGGCAGCACATAGGCACAGCTGAGGATCACATTCTGCAGTTCCCCTGTGAAGGCGGAAGTGGTGCCCTCTGTTGCCAGTTTCAGCAGGATCTTTACCATGATGATGGCGAATGCCTGCAGAGGCCCCATGGCGAAGCCGCCGATCAGTTCCACCAGACCGCAGAGATCAAAGTTCATAAAGGGGGGCATGAAGGGCAGCGGGAAGTCGATGTGCATCAGCACACAGCAGATGGCGCCCAGCATAGCGATGACGGTCAGGTCTCTTGTTTTGAATTTCTTTTTGGTTTTCATGTTTTCATTCCTCCAATTAGATTAAAGATGATAAGTGAATATATCTGAAAAATAATCGGATTCTTCATAGATTGGTCATTGGTGCTGCAATAAGAAAAACCCCCTGGAAACATCCAAGGGGCATTGCGTACAGCAAAAGAAGCACCATGCAGGCACGCAAAAAAACACGCAAAAAACGCCTGAACAGCACCAATTTTCTTCTCTCATCCGGACTGTAACCGTCGGTTCTGGAATTTCACCAGATCAGCCAAGGCATTCACAGGAACACCAAGGGTCGCGGACTTTCACCGCCGGTGGGGAATTTCGCCCCGCCCCGAAGAATCACCATATATTTGTATTTTCAACATAGCACAAAAGACATCTGTATGCAATAGGTGTTCAAAAATTTATATATATTTTTTTGTTTCATCAGTTTTTTGAAAAATGGATTGTATTTTTTGAGAAACATGTTGACACGGAGAATAGGTGGCGCTAAAATATTCAATGCATTCAAGATATGCGCCCTTAGCTCAGTTGGTAGAGCAACTGACTCTTAATCAGTGGGTCCAGGGTTCGAGTCCCTGAGGGCGCATCTTATACAGGCGGGGTGGATTGACTTAGGTCGGTTCGCCCCGTTTGCGTTCAGTGATATTTTCAGACCACCCAAAAGGTGGTCTATTTTTTTGCGCATCCCCATAGATTGTTCCAGAGGGAGTCTGGGAAAAGCAGGGGGAATGGCAATGGAAGATATCAACGAAAAAATACTGTGGGAAGGGTATGGGCTTCGGCTGCGGGGCGGCACCAGGACCAGAACGGGGCTCATCTGCCGGACAGATCAGGGGATCAGAGAACTGAAAAAGCCAAGAGGCAGTGCGGATAGCCTGCGGCTGGCCTTTCGGGTGAAGGAACAGCTGTGGAAAAATGGATTCCGCAATATCAGCCGTATGTATCAGACCCTGGAAGGAGAGCCTTTTTACCGATATGACGGGGTATTATATATGCTGGAAGACCCTATGCCGGCAGAAGCCATGCCGGAGGAGGATCTGGCGGCATTTCTCTGCGGGGCGGATCTTCTGGGGCAGATGCATAAAGGGGCAAGAGGACTGCAGACGGAGGCGGAGCAATGGGATCGGGAGCGTCTGCCGAAGCTGTATGCCAAGCGGCGGGGGGAACTGGCCAAAATGCGCCGGAGAAATGACAGAAGCGGATGTTATGACACCATTGGGCTGCTGCTGCTGGAGCATTATGAGCAGTATATGGAACGGGCAGAAGAAGCGGAAGAGCTGCTGCAAAAAGGGGGCTATGGAAAGGCGCTGGAAGAGGCAGCTGCAAGGGGTGCCTTCTGTCATAATGCATACAAGGGGGAGGCCCTGCGGCTGGAAAAAGACGGAAGGGTCTTTGTGGGGAATTTTGATAAGTGCAGCAGAGAGATCCCGCTGGCGGATGTGGCTTTCTATCTGAGAAGATATATGAAAAAAACGGCGGGAGATGCGGCAGGAGTCTGGGAAATGCTGGAAAGCTACGGCAGACACTGTCCGCTTTCGGATGGGGATCTGATCATCCTGCAGGGTATGCTGGTCTATCCGGAAAAATTTCTTCGGCTGGTCAATGAGTATTATAACAGGCGCAGGAGCTGTGTTTCCCCTGCCATGGGTGAGCGGCTGGCGGCAGCAGCCCGGGAAGAGGAAAAGGGAATGGAACTGAAAAAGATCATCGAAAAGGGCTGTTGAGGATTTTCCTGACAGCCCCTTCTGTTTCTTACGGCGAAAGATCGTTGTTTTTTCTTATTGAAACTTCCCGGGAAAAGCATTACAATAAAAGATGAAAAAATCTGTAATTTTCCCCCGAAGGAGGAGAACCTGATGAAGGAATACCATTTCCAGGAAAATGAGCAGGACTTTGGCCTGACTGTGCGACTGGATGATATAAATGAAAAAGTAAAACAACTGAAAAAGAACGAAGTGGATGACGAACTGGGCGATGCCAATGACTTCCTGAAGGCGTTTCAATCTGAAAAATTCGATACGCCCCTGCCTGAGCCGGCAGAAGAAGAGGAAATAGAAGAAGAAACCGTACAGCCGGCAACGGTGCAGCCTGCCAGAAGACGGGTGGAAAGAAAACAGCCGGAACCGGTGGAAGACGAGGAAGAATGGGAAGAATATGATGAAGAAGAACGCTTTGGTATGAGCAAACGAACCATTGGCCTGATCGCGGCCCTGGCGGTTCTTGCCTGTATCATTGGCTTCTCTGTTGTGCGCTGTGGCTTCCAGCCCAGTGCGGCACCAGTAACACCTTCCGGTGATGCTGTTCCCGTTCTGGTGGAAAGTGTGCTGGAAGGGGAAGCGGAAGTCTATGATATTTCTGCGGAGGAACGCAGAACGCTGCTTCTGACGGAAGACACGAAGATCATCGACGAGCAGGGACGTTCCGTAGCCTATGGCAGTGTGGAAATGGGCGACCTTGTAATGGTTGAACTGGATAAAGATGGCGAAACCGCCCTTTCTATTGATTACAGCGCTGCTGCGATTCAGACAGAAGAAGCAACAGGTTTGGAAGCGGATACGAAAAAGCACGAGTTGAAGGGCGAAAAGGATTCCTACAAATACGGTGAAAAAGCCTTGTTTATTTATGACGAAGAAGAAATTTCTCCCAAGGAACTGGAGCCCTGTGACCTTCTGGAGCTGAAACTGGTGGAAGATGTGGTCTGGTCTGTGGAAGTGCTGGAATATCATGGTTATATTGAGGTGGAAAATACCCAGAATATAAAAGATGGTGAATTTCAGCTGGATGAGGAAGAACCTGTCCCTCTGGAAGAAGGGATGAAGGTAGCAGTCAGAGCCGGTCAGCATGAGGTGACGGTAACAGGCTCCAACATTGAAACCAGAAAAGATACCCTTTTTGTGGAAGCGGAAGAGGAATTTATCTATGACCTGTCCAAAGCCCAGGAAAAACTGGGTGTCATCATTGTAAATGCCAATGTCAGTGAGTATAAGCTGTATATCAATGGTGCGCTGGCAGAAAGCCCTGCGGTACTGCCTATGGGCGAGTATGATCTGGTCATCCTGAAAAACGGTTATACAGAATGGAATCAGCATGTGAAGCTGGAGCAGGATACACTGACAGTGAATGCGGAACTGGTGAGAGATATTCAATACGGTACTTTGACCGTGACGGCAGATGTGGAAGGCGCATGGGTCTATATTAACGGCGAGGAATATGGTGCCCTTCCCATGCAGGTGAATCTGCCCTACGGCTCTTATAATGTGCAGGTGGCAAAAGACGGATACGATACGTTCCGACAGAGCGTGACCATCCAGTCCTCCACGGCATCCTTACATGCAACACTGGAATAATCAGAACGGAAATAAAAACCAATCAAGGAGGAAATCAAAATGGAAGAATATCGCGTAAGATATGAGCAGTGGCTGAACGATCCCTTTATTGACGAAGAAACAAAAGCGGAACTGAGAAGCATTGCTGATAACGAAATGGAAATCAAGGAACGCTTCTTTAAGGAACTGGAATTCGGTACAGGCGGTCTGCGCGGCATCATTGGCAACGGCTCCAACAGACTGAATCAGTACACAGTGGGTAAGGCTTCTCAGGGTCTGGCAAACTATATCCTGAAAGAAGGCACACAGGACAAAGGCGTAGCCATCGCCTATGACTCCCGCTTCATGTCCCCAGAATTTGCAGAAGTTGCAGGTCTGATCTTTGCTGCAAACGGCATCCCGGCCTTTGTTTATCCTTCCCTGCGTCCCGTTCCCATGCTGTCCTTCGCAGTAAGAGAACTGGGCTGTACAGCAGGTGTTGTGCTGACAGCATCCCACAATCCCCCCGAATACAACGGCTACAAAGTATACTGGGCTGACGGCGCTCAGGTAGTAGCACCCAGAGATAAAGGTATCATCACAGAAGTAAACGCTGTGACAGACTTCGGCCAGATCAAAAGAATGGACAGAGCAGAAGCAGAAGCGAAAAAACTGTTCAACCTGATCGGTGAAGAAGTGGATGAAGCTTTCGACAAAAACGTACAGGCTTCCCTGATGAACCATGAAATGATCCAGCGCATGGGCGATAAACTGAATATCGTTTATACACCTCTGCACGGTTCCGGCAATATGCCCGTTCGCCGCAATCTGGAAAAAGCAGGCTTCAAAAACGTATATATCGTAAAAGAACAGGAAATGCCTGATTCTTCCTTCTCTACAGTAGATTACCCTAACCCCGAAGACGTAAAAGTATTCGTAATGGCACAGGAACTGGCTGCAAAAGTGGATGCAGACGTTCTGATCGGTACAGACCCTGATGCTGACCGTGTAGGTGCTATGGTAAAAGACGATAAGGGCGAATTTGTTGCTCTGACAGGTAACCATGTTGGCGCACTGGCAACAGAATACATCCTGAGCCAGAGAAAAGAACAGGGCAGACTGCCTGAAAACGGTGCGGTTATCAAAACAATCGTATCTACAGAAATGATCACACCTATCTGCGAAGCATACGGCGTGGAAAAAATGGACGTTCTGA
>JAFRZQ010000099.1 GCA_017442465.1 Anaerotignum sp.
AGGTGTAAGGAGGCGAAGCGGATGAAAACAGTATTAACGATCGCAGGCAGTGACTGCAGCGGCGGCGCAGGTATTCAGGCGGACATTAAGACCATGACCATGAACGGGGTATATGCAATGAGTGCCATTACGGCTCTGACGGCTCAGAATACTACAGGGGTGCAGGGGATCCATGAAGTTTCTCCTGCATTTCTGGGAATGCAGATGGACAGTATTTTTATGGATATTCGTCCGGATGCTGTGAAGATCGGGATGGTTTCTTCTGCGGAACTGATCTCTGTCATTGCAGACAAGCTGAGAGAATACGATGGGAAAAATATCGTGGTAGACCCTGTGATGGTGGCTACAAGCGGCTCTGCATTGCTGAAAACAGATGCGGTTTCTGCTCTGACCGAAAAACTCCTGCCGCTGGCAGCGGTTGTAACACCCAATATTCCGGAAGGAGAGATCCTTTCCGGCATGAGTATCCATAACAAAGAAGAGATGGAGAAGGCGGCGAAGAAGATCGGCGATGCTTACGGCTGTGCGGTGCTTCTGAAGGGGGGGCACAGTGTAAATGATGCCAATGACCTGCTGTATGCGGAAGAAAGATGCATCTGGTTTGCAGGCAAACGAATCGATAACCCCAATACCCATGGGACGGGCTGTACCCTTTCCAGTGCTATTGCATCCAATCTGGCAAAGGGGTATACTTTAGAGGAAGCCATTGGCAGATCGAAGGAGTATATTTCCGGTGCACTTTCGGCTATGCTGGATCTGGGGGCGGGCAGCGGCCCCATGCAGCATAATTTCGATCTGCAGGGAAAATTTGCGGAAACGAAATAAGGAGGTTTTTCTATGTTCAGACCCATGGTAAGAAAAAAACAGCAGATCACAGAAGCGGAATGCATTGAAATTTTGAAAAAGGAGCCCCGTGGTGTTCTGTCGGTGCTGGGGGATGAGGGCTATCCCTATGGACTGCCCATCGATCACTGGTACTGCGAAGAGGACGGTAATCTGTATTTTCACAGCGGCATGAAAGGGCATAAGGTGGATGCCATGAAAAAACATGATAAGGCTTCCTTCTGTGTATTTGATGAAGGCTACCGCAGAGAAGGGGAGTGGGCCCTGAACATCCGCAGTGTAATTGTATTCGGACGTATTCAGATCATGGAAGATCAGGAAAAAGCCATGGAGATCGTACGAAAACTGAGTTATAAGTATACCTCTGATACAGAGTTTATTGAAAAAGAGATCCTGCAGTCCGGGGTACATACACTGGTATTTGCGCTGGTACCGGAGCATATGACAGGAAAACTGGTCAATGAATCCTGATGAAAAAGAACGTCCCTTTGATCATCAAAGGGACGATTTTTTTGAAAAATATATTGGAAATTAAGTTTTTGTGATAAAATCATGGGGAAGACGAAAGAGTCTCTGTGAAAGGAACAAAAGATATGAATGAATTGAAAGTGATCGAAAACGACACCAAAGTCGTTCCATATATGGTGCAGGGAAAGATTTCTCCTATGCGAAAAATATATTTTCTGAAATTCATTGGCAGATGCATTGTGTTGATGCTCTGTATCTGTCTTGGCTTTCTGCGTCCACAGGATTTTGATATCCTGCAGGATTTTATGGGAAGATTTTCTATTCTGCATGTTCTGTGGTTTGTCTGGATGACAGATATGCTGCTGCAGCTGATTTATGTGAAAAAACATGTGCCGTTGGGATCTCAGAAATTATTCCATCAGAGATATATCCCTGCAAAAGGTGGTTTTGATGGTCATGGTTTAAGAGAATATATCAGAAAAAGGACGAAATCTGCATATCAGGTATTTATTATCTATGCTGTTGGCATTGCAGCTTTGGGACTGCTGAAAAAGGTTGGCATACTGAATGATATCTGGCTTCTGGTCATCTGTGCATTCTTTTATGTCTGCGATCTGATCTGTGTGCTGATCTGGTGTCCCTTCCGTATTTTCATGAAGACCAGATGCTGTACGGAATGTCGTATTTTTAACTGGGATCATCTGATGATGTTCAGTCCCCTCCTGTTTGTGGATGGGTTTTATGCCAGAAGTTTAGTGGCAATGGCAGTAGGGGTGTTCCTTCTCTGGGAATATTGCATCATGGCATATCCCGAGCGTTTCTGGGAAGGCTCCAATGAAGCTCTGCAATGTTCCAGCTGTACGGATAAACTCTGCAGCCAGTACTGTAATAGAAAACGGTATGAATAAAAGTGATATGGATAGAAATCCACATCACTTTTTTTGTACGAAAGTTTGTGCAAAGAAATGGGAAATCCCTTGATTTATCAGGGGGATTGGCGGTATAATCAATCTAATATGCACTTTTAGTAAAAACAGCAGCAAAAAACGAAAGAAGGTCAAAAAACCATGAAATTAACAGAACTTTTTGCAAAAGACCAGGTAAATCTGTCTTTTGAAGTATTTCCCAACAAAAAACCTGAAAATCTGGAAAGCGTGAAAGCAAAAACAGCAAAAATCGCAGAACTGAAACCTGCTTTCATGTCTGTTACATATGGTGCCGGCGGCGGCACAAGCCAGTTTACACTGGAAATTGCAAAAAATATTCAGGATAACTGCGGTGTACCCGTTCTGGCACACCTGACAGGCGTTTCCTCTACAAAGGAAATCGTTGCACAGCGCATTGAAGAACTGAAGGCAGCGGGCATCCAGAACATCATGGCACTGCGCGGTGACCTGACACCCGAAATGGAAGGTCAGGACAGAACAAACTGGGCATACAAGTATGCCATCGATCTGATCTGTGAACTGAAGGAAAAAGGCGATTTCTGCATTGGCAGTGGCTGCTATCCTGAAGTACATCCCGAAGCAGCAAATATGCTGGAAGATATTCGCCATATCAAGGAAAAAGTGGACGCAGGCTGTGATTTCCTGACAAGCCAGCTGTTCTTTGATAACGGCATTTTCTATGATTATCTGTATAAAGTAAGAGAAGCCGGCATTGCTGTTCCTGTGATCCCCGGTATCATGCCTGTAACAAATGCAAAGCAGATGGAACGCTCCATCCAGATGTCCGGTTCTTTCATTCCCAGACATTTTAAGGCATTGCTGGAAAGATACGGCCACAATGATGCAGCCATGAAACAGGCTGGCATCGCTTATGCCACAGAGCAGATCATCGACCTGTATGCAAACGGCGTGAAAAATGTACATGTATACACAATGAACAACCCCGATGTCGCAGAAAAAATCATGAACAATGTGAAGGATCTGCTGGGATGATGATTTACACAAAGAATTATCCGGCACCTGAGTTAAATGAGAGGGAATGTCTGCGCTATGCAGGCACCACACCACAGGCGATCTCTGCGGAAGAAAAAGCTCTTTTTGAATCCTGCCTTGCAGAAGTAGGGAACAAACTGTCCTACAAGGTCTGCTGGGGCAGATTCCCTGTGCAAAGAGGGGAAAACAGCCTTGATTTTGGCTTTCTGCAGACAGATTCCAGGGCTTTGATGAAAAATCTGGAGGGGTGCGAGGATGTCATTGTTTTTGCGGCGACCATTGGTCTGGAAATCGATAGATCGATCCGCAGATATACGAACCTTTCTCCTGCAAAGGCACTGTTCTTTCAGGCCATCGGTGCAGAAAGGATCGAAAGTCTTTGTGATGCCTTCTGTGACGAGCTGAAAGGGGATGGTCTACAGTTAAGACCTCGTTTCAGCCCCGGTTATGGCGACCTGCCTTTGGAATTACAGAAGGATATTTTCCGTGTGCTGGATTGTCCCAGAAAAATTGGTTTATCTTTGAATGAAAGTCTTCTGATGTCTCCCTCTAAGTCTGTCACAGCCATCATTGGCATTGGCAGGGGAGAAACAGAGGCAGAAAATAAATGCAGCGCGTGCGAAAAATCGGACTGCGCTTACAGAGGATGAAGTATATGAAATTGTTAGATTACCTGAAAAATAATCTCTTATATCTGGACGGCGGTATGGGTACACTGTTGCAGGCGGAAGGCCTGCAGCCCGGTGAACACCCCGAACGCTGGAATTATGAACACCCAGAGGTCATTGTAAAACTGCAGAAGATGTATTTCGATGCAGGGACAAACCTCATCATTTCCAATACTTTCGGTGCAAACACACTGAAATTTGAACTGGAAGAACTGGATATGATCGTGAAATGTGCGCTGGAAAACGCCAGAACAGCGGCTGTAGAAAGCACAGGCATCCAGGAAAAATTCGTGGCACTGGATATCGGCCCCACTGGAAGATTGCTGAAGCCCTACGGTGATTTTGATTTTGAGGAAGCCGTGGCTGTATTTGCAGAAACAGTGAAACTGGGCGTGAAATATGGTGCAGATGCCATCTTTATCGAAACCATGAACGACAGTTATGAAACAAAAGCGGCTTTACTGGCGGCGAAGGAAAACTCCGATTTGCCTGTACTGGTTTCCAATGCCTACAGTGAAGACGGCAAGCTGATGACAGGAGCATCTCCTGCGGCGATGGTTGCCATGCTGGAAGGCATGGGTGCCGATGCTATCGGTGTAAACTGTTCCATCGGCCCCAAAGCCCTGGCTCCCATCGTGGAACAGTATCTGGAAAAGGCATCTGTTCCTGTTCTCCTGAAACCCAATGCAGGTCTGCC
>JAFRZQ010000100.1 GCA_017442465.1 Anaerotignum sp.
GGCCAGATCATTTTTCTGGCTAATTGTGTTCCGGTTTTACTAAACCGGTAAAAGTCATTTAGCATTCGTTTCCGTTTGCTTGAATTGACTATGGGTTGTGTGTTTCATATCCATTGTTCAGTTTTCAAGGATCAAGTTTGCGTTTGCCGCAACAGAACATATCATATCAGACGTTCTCATTTTCGTCAAGTACTTTTTTAAGTACTTTTCGTTTTTAATCCATCGCTGCTGTTCAGCAACTTCTGTATCTTATCAGATGTTCCTCTGTTGGTCAAGTACTTTTTTAAGTACTTTCCGAATATACTTTTATTCTATATCCGTTCCAATCTGTTCCAGTTCCTCTACGCTCTGCCGGATCGGTTCTACCTCTATGTATCTTTCTTTTACGATCCTTTTCACCTCTTCTTCGTACCCAACCAAAGCCGAAAAAGGTGCAAACTGTGCTGCCCTGTCTGCTACAGGCATATGTTTTCTCCATATAGACTGCAGATGCGGCAATTTTATGATATCCCTGCACTTTTCATTACTGCTCATCATCATCCCCCTCATGCCTTATGTCCGCCTATCTGTTCATTTCTGCTTTGCATCGTTGCTCCTTCCATAAGATTTGTCCCTTTTAACAGTGCATTTTTCCCATATTTCTTCTGCACTTTCAAAACAGCTTTCTGCAAATGTCGTTCCTTTTCCAATGCCGCTTTCTCCCTTTCCAACATCTCTAACTCCCGAAACAGATCCAGCTGCTCGAATCTTTCTCTCTTTTCTGCCTCTTTTTCTGAAAGGACATGATTTGCCGCAATCGTTATTCGTCTTACCAAAAGATTCCGATCCACAATATCGTCAAATAGCTTCATTACTGCATTACCGATTCTCTGCATAGAATTGCAGTGCTCCTTTAGATTGACTGTCCCATGGGCATGTTTGGGTATGTGCCTTCCATAATGATCCATTACGATTTCACCCTTATACTTTTCCCGTTTCTCTTTTGTTGACAGATTATCAATATCATACCCTATCGTTAAAACAAACTGATCTGCCACCATTTTCTTATCCACCAGATCCAGTACCAGCCTGTCCACCATCTCCCATGCAACGATCCGCGCCTTCTCCACAGGATAGGCATACTGCAAAACCTGACCGGAACCAAAACTCTTATGCTCCGGCCTGTAGTTTTTAATATCCTGCATACCACATGGTTCCCATCCCCACGCATGATCGATCAGAAGTTCTGCATTCACTCCAAAGACTTTATATAAGGTATCTTCTCCCTGCCGCTGCAGGGAATATCTGGCAATATCCCCCATGGTATGAAGGCCAAGGTCATTCAGTTTTTTTGCATAGCCTCTGCCGATCCGCCAAAAATCTGTGATCGGCTGGTGCCCCCAGAGCTGTTCCCGATAGCTCATCTCATCCAATTCCGCAATACAGGTGCCTCTTTCGTCTGCAGGCATACGCTTTGCCAGAATATCCATCGCGATCTTCGCCAGATACAGATTGCTCCCCAAACCTGCCGTTGCCGTGATCGCTGTTTTTTCATATACCTCCTGTATGATCCTTGATGCCAGTTCCCGTGGTGTCGTTTTATAAAGATCAAGATACGGAGTCAGATCAATGAAAACTTCGTCTATGGAATAGACATGGATATCCTCCGGCGCAATATGATTCAGATAAATCCGATAAATCTTTCCGCTGCATTCCATATAATATGCCATCCGCGGTGCCGCAACGATATAATCCAGTTCCAGGAACGGATCTCGTTCCAGTTCTTCCTTGTTCCAGGACTTTCCTCGAAAACCCCGCCCTCCGTTTTTCTGTCTTCGATCATAATTGATATCTTTCACCCGCTGCTCAACCTCAAACAGGCGAAGCCTGCCAGGCAAGCC
>JAFRZQ010000101.1 GCA_017442465.1 Anaerotignum sp.
AGAAGAAGAAAAATATACCATGTTCTCTACCCCCTATGTCATCTTTACAAACTATGACACCGGCAGAGAATACAGGGCGGAAGATACCTCTGTATCCCCCTATCTTCTGACTGCACTGATGTGCGACTATATTGGTGCACCAGAGCATACAAGGATCAATTTTCTGCTGGACCTGTATGAAGCATGCCCCGTTATCAGCCCCTATTATGGACTGTATACCCCCGGTGCCGACAAAAAAGATATCAATGAATGGATCAGACACCACGAGCTTCTGACTTACGATGACCTGATGGGCGAAAAATATCTGGTCAGAAACGACCTGCCAACCGAATAACCAAAACAAAAAAGCCGTCCAAAAATGGACGGCTATATTTTTTATTTAAGCACGAGGATGGGCCTTGGCATATACATTTTTCAATTTCTGATTGGTCAGTTTCGTATAGATCTGCGTAGTAGAAATATCAGAATGTCCCAGCATTTCCTGCACAGAGCGCAGATCCGCACCATTTTCGATCAAATGTGCCGCAAAGGAATGGCGCAGCATATGGGGTGTGATATCTTCCTCGATGCCTGCCTTTTTTGCATAAGCCTTGATGATCTTCCAGAAGCCCTGTCTGGTCATGGGTTTGCCATTGCAGTTTACAAATAATGTCTCTTCATCGGGACGGAGCACCATATGTTCCCGCACCTTATCCAGATATCTGCGCAGAGAGAATTTCGCCTGAGCACCAATGGGGATGATACGGCTTTTGGCATCACTGCCGCAGCGGATATATTCCAGAGGCAGGTTGATATCTTCTACTCTCAGAGAAATCAGTTCTGTTACACGGATGCCTGTCGCATACAGAAGTTCCAGCATAGCTTTATCCCGCACTTCCTTATCTTCATCACCCTTGGGCTGTTCCAGAAGCAGTTCCACCTTCTCCAAAGACAGGATCTCGGGGATCTTCTTTTCCACCTTGGGCAATTCCATATCTGCTGCAGGATTTTCCATTACAACGCCTTTTCTAAGCAGAAACTGAAAAAAAGAACGAATAGACGCAATGTTTCTGGACACAGTTGCCCCTGCCTTATGCTGCTTCTGCAGTTCATAAACATAGGCCATTACATTTGTACGGTTCACCTTCGCAGGATCTTGAATACCAGCTTCCTTCAAAAACTTACAAAAGCCTTTCAGATCCCTTGTGTAGGAAAGAACGGTATTTTCTGATGATTTTTTTTCGTTCCGCAAATATTCGGTAAAATCAACAATGTGCTGTTCCATAGAAACAATCCCTTCGTTCATAGTACCTTAAATTATACTTCGTTCTTTTTGGATTGTCGATATTTTTTGTTAAAAAACAGTGAAAATATGAATTTTTTATGAACTTTTTGCTAAAAA
Organism: Anaerotignum sp.; assembly: GCA_017442465.1. Taxonomy (GTDB): domain Bacteria; phylum Bacillota; class Clostridia; order Lachnospirales; family Anaerotignaceae; genus Anaerotignum_A. Next base: position 1,382 of record JAFRZQ010000101.1, read on the forward strand.
TCGCGAAAAAAGTGTAAAAAAATAATGCAAAAATGGTCTTTTTCTCCATTTTCAGGAAACTATCCGTGCAAAAGAAGCACGCGTTCCACCCCGGCAGCCCCCGCCAGAAGCAGCACAGACACCCCAAAAAGAATACAATACTCTGTCTGTTTTCTTCTGCGTTCCCGCTTCAGGGTGCGCTTTATCCCCTCCTCTTTCCAGTGAAGCATATAATATAACGCTGCCGACATCATCAAAATATACGCCGGGATCAGCAGCAGGTTTTGCGGCAGAAATGATGTTACTGCCATGATCATCCCCTTTGCTCCATACACTGCCATCACCATCGCAGAGGTGAATCCTATAGATACCCCCCGAAACAAAAATGCTGCCCCCGAAAAAAACACGCCCAACCGCATCCAGCCCCCCAGCCAGATGATCAGATCATACTTCAGATATTTCCAGAACAGAACGCCAAAAGACGGACACTTCGCAGGTTCTGCAGCCCCCTGCAAAAACAGTATCAATTCCCCCTGTTCTTCTTTTGGCAGCAGATTTGCCGCCACTGCCCCTCCCAGTACCCCCAGTAAAAAAGAAAGACAGACGATGCGGAGGATCTTCTGCACCTGTCTGTCCATTCTGCGTTTTTTCTTCATGTCCATCCCCCCTGTTACAGGGTATGGCCCATTTATTTTAATTATGCTTACTTCTTTCGCGCTGCCCATGCATACAAAGCGGCAATGGTCTTGCCATCCTTGATCTCTCCCTTTGCGATCATTTCCAGGGCTTCTTCCAGTGTGTACCTTTCAACTTCGATAAATTCATCGGGATCCAGATCCTGTACCCCCTCTGTCAGTTCTGTAGCAATATACATCTGGATTCGTTCAGAACAATAACCCACTGTAGGATACATTTCGCAGAGGAATTCCAGTTTTCCGGGCTTTTTCCCTGTTTCCTCCTCCAGTTCACGGGCAATGCCGACCTCCGGGGCTTCTTCGTCATTCATGATCCCTGCGGGGATCTCCAGGATCATTTCGCCAAAGGCATGTCTGTACTGACGAACGAAGATAATGGTTCCATCATTATCTACAGGCAGGACAGCCGCTGCATTTTTCCCGCGGATCACAGATTCTCTCAGTGCAGATGTACCGTCAGGCATAGCGATCTTATCCACTGTAACGGTTACCAGCAGACCTTTATGGGTCGTTTTACTTTCCAATACTTCGTAGCTCATGTTTGTCTCCTTTTAGAAAAAGGCATCGAAACGATGCCTTATATTTCATTATTTCAGTTCTTTCACCAATGCTTCAATACGGTCCATACCTTCTTTAATGATCTCCATGCTTGTCGCATAGGACAGACGGATATAATCAGGCATACCAAAGTCTGCACAAGGTACCACCGCCACATATTTTTTATCCAGCAGGATCGTTGCAAAGTCTGCCGCAGAGCTGATCATTTCCCCTTCGAAAGATTTGCCGTAAGTACCAGAAACATCCACAAACAGATAGAACGCCCCCTGGGGCTTCAGTGCAGACAGCATAGGGATGGCTTCTTCTCTTTCAAAGATATAGTCTCTGCGCTTCTTGAATTCCACCAGCATTTCTGCCACACAGTCCTGAGAACCATTCAGCGCTGCCACCGTCGCCGCCTGGGCAATGGAGTTGGGGTTGGAAGCCATATGAGACTGCAGGGATGCCATCAGCTTGGAAACCGCCAGAGGCGCTGCTGTGTAGCCGATTCTCCAGCCTGTCATAGCGTAGCTTTTGGAAACACCATTGATGACGATGGTTCTGTCGTAAATTTCCTTACCCAGAGAGGCGATACTGATGTGCTGTTTCTCTTCATCGTAAATCAATTTTTCATAAATTTCGTCAGACAGAACGAAAATATCATGGCTCACTGCAAAATCAGCGATCATCTGCAGATCATCTTTGCCCATTACCTGACCTGTAGGGTTGGAAGGGCTTGTCAGAACTACCGCCTTTGTTTTTTCTGTGTAGGCTTCTTCCAGTTCTTCCTTTGTCATCATGAACTGGTTTTCTTTTTTTGTGTGGATGATCACAGGCACACCACCTGCGATACGAACCATCTCCGCATAGCTCAGCCAGAAGGGTGCGGGAATGATCACTTCATCTCCTTCATTCAGAATTGCCATGAAGGTATTCATCAGGGAATGTTTTGCGCCGTTGGAAATCACGATCTGGGCAGGTTCATAATCCAGGCCGTTGTCTTTTTTCAGTTTATCGCAGACTGCCTGTCTCAGCTGAGGCGTACCTGCTGCGGGTGTATAGCGTGTCTGACCGTTATGGATAGCATCGATACCCGCCTGACGGATATGTTCAGGGGTATCAAAATCGGGTTCCCCCGCACCGAAAGTCACAACAGGCAGACCTGCCGCCTTCAGCTCTGCCGCTTTGGAGGAGATCGCCATTGTGGTAGACGCCTTGATGCTCATTGCTCTTTTGGATAATTCCATATCTTTCACCTCATAACAAAACATATTTTATCTTCTGTTCCATTTATTCATAAAAATCTTGATGCCAAATACGCCCATGGACAGGATGCAGACAGCCATCAGTTTGATATACATCATAGGTCTTACTTCATCGCTCAGGTCGATACCAACTTCTTCGCCAAACTGTGCTGTCACTTCATAGCCGATCACACCGTCATTGACAGTATAAGTCATTTCATCCAACGCCAGAACGCCCTTTGCCCCGGAGTAAAAATTCAGTTCCTTGTATTTATTAAAGAAAGGGCTGCGGCCATACGTTGCCACGGCTCTTTCGCCGTCTTCCGTCTGCATAACAAAAGTGATGCTGTTGCCGTATTCTTCGGAAACGATCTGCTCTGCGCCATTGGCATTTACATTGTATTCTGCCGCTTTTTCGATAAATACTGTTTCCAGTTCTTCATAGGTATAAGGATGTCTGCCGATGCCGTTAAACAGCACAAAACCCGCCAGTGCCACGATAACCATTGTGGCGATCCCTTTTATTACAATAAATTTTGCACTTTTCTGCATGTTTTTCTCCTCTTTTCTCTCATTTTTTGATATTTTCATATCTTAATTATTTTATACCGTTCTTACAAGAATTACAATATTTTCCCAAAGAAAAAAGCGTGATCTCTCACGCTTCTCTTCCTTTAGCTGATTTTCTTTGGCCTCTCCTCCTGCAACCGAAAATATTCGGACAAAGCCGCGATAAGCTGGCCATTGGTAGGTTTCTCTGCCGGCAGATAGCCCGCTATTTCAAAGTATACCTGCGGCCCATTTTTCTTCCACGCACTTTCAATGGCGTGGCGGATTGCCCGTTCCACCTTGCTGGCAGTGGTTTTATATGCCTTTGCAATATCCGGATATAGCCCCTTTGTGATGCCTACCAGAACTTCCTGGTCATCTGCTGCCATCAACACGGCCTTTCTGATAAAATGATATCCTTTGATACTGGCAGATATCCCCATTCGGCTCAAAAGAACAGAGATTTCTCCTTCCAGATCCCGAAAAACGGTTTCCACAGGCTCCTCCGGATCTGCTTCTTTCCGATTGCAGCCTGTATCATGTTCCAGTAGCTGATGGATCCGCTCCAGCAACAATTCTCCCTGTATGGGCTTTGCCATATAATAATCCGCTCCCAGGCTGATGGCCTGCCGCACCAGTTTATCGCTGTCTATCGCCGAGATCATAATGCAGATACAGTCTATCCCATCTTTTTTCAGACTTTCCAGGACCCAGAATCCGTCCCTTTCGCCCAGAAGAATATCCATCAGGATCACATCCGGACGCATCTCCTTTGCCATTTCCAGTAAAGCCGGTCCACTGTCCGTCATTCCAAGCACCTGCATTTCTCCCTTTCGCTCCAGACATCGTTTCAGTCTCTGCAGATAAAATCCATCTCTATCTGCCAGGATCACCTTGCTTTTTCCTTTTTCTTTCATAAAAGGACACCCCATTTCTTATTTTTTTCAGACAGAATACCGGCTTCCCTTCCATTTTCCTGTCGAAAACATTATATCTCCGGCAGATAGTTTCTTCTACACGATCAGACAGACCGTCTTCTTTTCTGCCTCAAATGCTTCTTTTTCTCCCTGTTTGACATGATCTCCGCTTTTTCTGCAAAAAAAAGAAGCCTCTGCCGCAGCAAAAGCTTCTTCAGTTCAGTTCAAATATCAGAATACGTTCTCTGTCGTCTTTTCCGGGGAACATGTCTCTGCAGTCTATTTCCTCCACAAAATGCAGTGCATACATAGTCATCAGATAAACCAGATATTCATCATTGGGATAATAAAAAAACAGCCGCATTTTTCTGGGATGCTCATAATACGACTCTGTAATGCGCCCCATCACACTTTTCAGAACTTCCACAGAAAAGGGATTGAAAAAATAAAACAGGTCTGCTTCTTTTATGGGAAATTCCGCCGCATCCGCATGGTAAAAGGTCACACCCTGCCCTTTTACAGCACTGTTTCCATTCTCCTTCGCCTGCTGATAGATATCCCGGTCGTACTCCAGCCCTATGGTCCTGCATCCCACAGTATGATGCAGAAACAGCCCCACCCGGCCTTTGCCGCAGCCATAGTCTACAAGAATATTTTCTTTTCGGATATAGCCGCTTTCTGCCAGACGTTCCAGAACGGCATAAGGGGTCGGTTCATAGGGATGGTGATGCTGATCCGCATGGGCATCCACTCTGCCTGATGTCTGTATCCTTAACTTTTTGTCCCACTGTTCTTCCGTCATAGCCATACCTTATCCAATCATACTTTCCGCAACAATGAACCCATTCATCAGCAGAAAAACCATTATCAGGCAGATCCCAAAAACACCTGCCCAGGGCAAAATACTGCTTTTGGCCTTCTTCATATGGATGCTATAAACAAAAGCAATGCCGGAAAACATGGCAGCGATCCAGCTGCACAGCAAAAGAATCATATAAATCGCTTCCGGAACGATAAGATAATTAGACATAAACGTTCTCCTTCGTTTTACGATATCTATTTCCATAATCTGATATTATAGCACAAAAAATGGCACAAAAAAAGAGCCCATCCAAAGGATGGGCATAAAAATCATATCTATTTTTATTTTTTTCTGGAGAAACCAGCCAGACCAAAAGCCGCAGGGCCGCCATGGGTCGTGATCACGCCGCCAGCCTGGATCCATCTGATTTTTTTGAAACCGGCTTCTTTTGCCGCATTTTCCACGACTGCACGCACTTCATCAGAAAAACCGATCACAGAAATCAGCCACAGGCATTCTTCTCTGTCCAGATCATATTTTTCGGCAAAGTCTGTTACCAGCTGGGCAGCCACTTTATTCATCTTGCCGCGATATTTTTTCGTAGCCATCAAAAGACCATCCAGAATTTCGATCACAGGATGCAGATTCAGCAGCTTTGCCCCCAGGAATGCCACATTGCTGACACGGCCGCCGGCACGCAGAAATTCCAGATTATCCGGCATAAAGCACATATTGGCTCTTCCGATCAGTTCATTTGCCGCTGCCACCGCTTCATCCATAGTCATATCAGGATTTTCCTGCAGCAGTTCTGCCATTTTGATCACAATATTGCACTGGCCCGCAGAAACCTGTTTTGTATCGATGATCGTCACATAGTCTCTGTCTTCAGAAGCGATCACACAGCTCTGCATAGAGCAGGTCGTAACTGAAGAATATGCCAGATACAGAAGCTGGGCATCGGGATATTTGGCATGGATCTCATCCAGCCTTGTTTCAAAGTCACCGGGTGTGCTGCCGCTTGTTTTAGGCAGTTTGCCCGTTGTCTGATAATATTCAACGATCCTTTCCACAGGAAAAGTACCATCGTCCAGTGTTTCATTGTCGAAAGACACATGCATCGGCACGATCTCAACACCATATTCCTTTGCCAGTTCTGCATTGACATCAGAACCTGTTTCTGCGACCAAAATAATTTTTTTCATAATAAATACCCTCTCTTTGGCTTTGCTTCCAAGCATTATCTGAGAATATCTTACATGGTTTCAAAAACCATGTCAATGGATTTCTTGAACTTCCATAAAATTCCTGTTAAGATGCAAAAAAGGCACACAGTCCTGCGAAAACAAATCGCTCTACATGCCTTTTCCTTTTATCGTTTATCCTCTCTCCATTTCTGGATTTCCTTTCTTCTTTCCTCCGCTGTTTTTCCTTTCAGTGCATCCAGTTCCAGAAGTACTTTTTCTCCTTTCAGTTCTTCTGTATAAGGAACCAGTCTGCCGTCCAGATATACATATTCTGCGGAAGTACGGTAGATCGTATTGCTGGAGCCTACCTGACTGATCGTTACAACATCCCAGTCTTTCAGTGTGCTCTTTCTCAGCTTTATCGTATTTTCATTTACAAATTTACGGGATTGCTTTTCCCCATTGATATAAACATAGCTCCATTTTGTAAAGTTTTCACCAACGATGGTATATTCACCATCCAGGCTTTCACTCAGATAGAGGATCTCCGCATCGCGGA
>JAFRZQ010000102.1 GCA_017442465.1 Anaerotignum sp.
GCATATCATTGTCTGCGTTCAGAATCGCAACGCCATCCTGTTCCAGATGATCCAGCATTTCGCATTTTGCTTTCAGAATACCTTCTCTGCTGCCCAGAAAACCGATATGTGCCACGCCAACATTGGAAATGACGCCAATATGAGGACGCACCGCTGTGGCGATCCTGTCCAGTTCACCGAAATGGTTCATGCCCATTTCGATGACCGCCGCTTCATGATGGTCTTCGATACGGAACATAGTCAGAGGCACCCCAACTTCATTGTTGTAGTTACCGTCTGTCCACAGCGTATTATATTTCTGAGAAAGCACAGAGGCGATCATATCTTTTGTTGTTGTTTTGCCTACACTGCCCGTGATGCCCACATAGGGAATATCGAACAGATCTCTATAGTATGCTGTCAGATCCAGCAGGGCTTTGCCTGTATCGGGAACCAGCAGCAGGATCGCACCGTTTGTAGGTGCAACCACTTTCTGGCTCAGACACGCTGTCACGCCATTTTCGAAGCACTGGGGCAGGAAATCGTGACCATCTCTCACTTCGCCGATACGGGCAACAAACAGTGTACCTTCCTTTGTTTCTCTGGAATCCTGTGTCACATGCCAGATTTCTTTATTCAGTGCCGCATCCATATCGCCCAGAGCGATCATCTGCGCACCTGTTGCCTTGATAATATCTCTTACTGTAATTTTTTTCATACCAGGTCCTCCCCAAATGCTTTGCGTACTTCCTCCATATCATCGAAATGAATGGTTTCGTTGGCAAAAATCTGATAAGTCTCATGCCCCTTGCCTGCGATCAGGATCACATCTCCTTCGCCTGCCATCTGAACGGCTCTGTTGATTGCTTCTCTTCTGTCCACGATCTTTTCATAAGGGCAGTCTGTTTTCTTTACGCCTGCTTCTACATCAATCAGGATCGCTTCGGGGTCTTCTGTTCTTGGGTTATCGGAAGTGATGATGCAGTATCCTGCCAGCTTACCGCCGATCTCACCCATGATAGGACGTTTTGTTCTGTCTCTGTCACCGCCGCAGCCAAATACTGCGATCAGCTTGCCTTTTACAAATTCATTGGCTGTGTTCAGCACATTTTCCAGACCATCGGGTGTATGGGCATAATCAATGACTGCCTGACAGCCTTTTTTGCTGCGTACTGTCTGGAATCTGCCGGAAACACCGGGGTTTTCTGTCAGACCGGCAACCACATCTTCCACGCTGATGCCCAGCATCAGGCAGGCACCTGCCGCACCCAATGCGTTATATACACTGAATCTGCCGGGGGTTGCCAGTTTTACAGGGTATTTTGCGCCCTGCCATACCATATCGAAAGCTGTGCCCTCTGCAGAAATGTCGATGTTTTCCGCCATCAGATCAGCCTGTGTGTCAACACCAATGGTCAGCACTTCACCAACACTTTTTTCTTTCATATATGCACCGGCAGCATCATCCATATTGATGACGCTTTTGGCTGCTCGTTCAAAGAGCATGCCTTTTGCTGCCTTGTAATTTTCCATGGTGATATGATAATCCAGATGATCCTGTGTCAGGTTTGTAAAGATGGCAACATCAAATGCAATACCGTCTACCCTGTGCAGGTCAAGAGAATGAGAGGAAACCTCCATCACCACATCTGTCACATCTTCCTCCTTCATCTGGCGGAACAGCGCCTGCAGTTCCTTGGATTCGGGAGTGGTTCTTTCTGTTTTCAGAATCTTGTCACCGATTCTGTTTTCAATGGTACCAACGATTCCTACCTTGCTGCCCACTCTATCCAGAATTGATTTCATCAGATATGTGGTGGATGTCTTCCCATTTGTACCTGTTACACCGATCGTGTGCATTTCTCCGGAGGGGTGTCCATAAAAATTGGCAGACGCCACCGCCAGAGCGATCCTGTTATTTTCTGTCACGATGACGGTCACATTTTCAGGTACATTTTCCACTGCATGTTCACACAGCAGTGCCGCCGCACCTTTTTCCACCGCCATAGGAATATATTTGTGGCCGTCTGTCTGGAATCCTGTAATGCAGACAAACAAGCTGTTTTTTTCTACCTTACGGGAATCGTACTGGATCTCGGAAATTTCCAGTTCCGCACTCCCCTGCTGCACTTCATAAGAAATGCCCTCCAAAAGCTGTTTCAGTTTCACTTATACAGCCTCCTTTCTTCAAATGGCTTTGGGAATACTTTCCCACAATAAACCATCGTATATTATAACACAATCAAGCCGTAAACCCAAGGTTTTTCCCCATCTTTTCCCGAAAAAACCAACAAAATTCTACCTCAGATACAGTAAAATCTTTGTTCCTTTGTTGACTGTCTCTCCTGCCGGAGGCATCTGTCTTTCCACCACTTCCCCTTCCTCCTCTATATCCGCCGAAAGCCCTGCTTTGAAAAGCTCCTGTTTCACTTCATTGAACGTCATTCCCGTCAGCGCAGGCACAGTCGTCTGCAGTTCCATCGCCGCCTCCGCTTCCTTTTCGTTATACTTTGGCTCAACGCCCAGATAAGGCAGGATATTCTGCAGTAGCTCCTGCATAACAGGCCCTGCCACTGTGCCGCCATAATATACCCCCTGCGGCTCATCGACCAGCACCAGTGCCATCACCTGCGGGTCTTCTGCCGGTGCAAAGGACATGAAGGATGCAATATATTTTCCGCTTCTGCGGGGAAGTTTTTCAGAAGTTGCCGTTTTGCCGCCAATACGGTAGCCAGGAATATACGCTTTGCTGCCCGTCCCCTCAGAAACCACGTTTTCCAGGATCCCTTTCATGGTCTCAGATGTTTCCCGGGAAATGACTTGCTCTCCCTGTGAATACTGAAAGCTCTCCACCATATTCCCATTTTCATCTGCGATCCCCTTTGCAAAATGGGGCGTGATCAGATGCCCACCGTTGACAATGGCCGATGCCGCCCTGAGAAGCTGCAGTGGTGTGATCTGGAATGATTGCCCAAAACTCATGGTTGCCAGTTCCACAGGCCCAATATTCTCCAGCTTATGAATGATACCCGTAGCTTCCCCCGCCAGATCTACGCCCGTTTTTTCCGCAAAGCTAAATTTCTGCATATATTCCAGAAAGGTTTCTGCCCCCAATCTTTCCCCAATTTCCATAAATACGGGATTACAGGAATTTTGCACCCCCTGCACAAAAGTTTCCGACCCATGGGTGCGGGGATAACGCCAGCATTTGATCTGCCGGTCTCCGGCCACATGGAAGCCTCTGCAGTAAAAACCGCTTTCCGGGGAGACCACCTTTTCCTCCAGCCCTGCAGAAGAAGTCACGATCTTGAAGGTGCTCCCCGGTTCGTATGTATCATTGATAGCAGCATTCCTCCACATCCGGTTCAGATGGTCATTCTGTTCTTCCTGAGAAAAGGTGTCCCACACATCCGCCAGTTCTGCATTGTTGATCGCGAAAGGATCATTCAAATCAAAGGTAGGATAATTGGCCATAGCATAGATTTCTCCATTCTGGGGATTCAGAATGATAATGAGACCTTTTTTCGCCCCCTTTGTTTCCACCGCTTTTTTAATAGTCTGCTCCGCATACTGCTGCATCACCACATCAAGAGTCGTCACCAGATTTTTCCCATCCACCGGAGGGATGCGTTCCTGCTCACTGTCCACCTCATTTCCCCGTGAATCGGTCAGCGTCAGGATCTTCCCCTGCTCCCCCTCCAACAGTTCATCGTATTTTGCTTCCAGCCCAATAATCCCCTGATTATCTTTTCCCACAAAGCCAATGACCTGCGCCGCCAGTTCCGAATAGGGGTAAATACGCCTCACATCTTCGTCCACTTCTACCCCCGGATACGCAGCTTCCCGGATCTCTGCCGCCAGTTCCGGCTCCACTTTTGCTTTGATCCGCACTAACGCCACTTTCTGCTGAACCTTCTCCAGAACAGCTTCGTATTCCAGTTCCAGTTTTTCCGCAAGATACTGTGCCGTTTTTTCTTTTTCCACCACCTGCACAGGGATCACACTGACGGCATTCACCGTTTCTGTCAGCGCAATGCCTTCTCCATTTCTGTCCAGGATCGATCCTCTTTTGGGTGTGATGAGCCGATCTCTGGTCTGCTGCTCATAGGCCAGTTCCTGCAGCGATGCACTCTGAAAAAACTCAATAAAAGCCACTCGTCCGATCAAAAGCAGATATCCAAACATGGAGCAAAACAAAAAAATCAACAATCTTTTCTTTGCACCGATGGTCGGTTTTTCCATAAAAAATCCCCCGCCTCTTTTTTACCTAAAGTGTATTCCAAGAGACAAGGGATTTATGTTTTCTATTCCGTTGATGCCGGCGTATCTTTTTTCGTCAGCTTAATGGTGATTTCACTGCCTTTATCCACAGAAACACCATGCTTGGGCTCCTGCTCCGTTACAATGCTATTGCCGATCTCGCCTTCAAATATCACTTCAAAGCCTTCCTTCTGCAACGCAGAAACCGCTTCTGTGTAGGATTTGCCGACCACATCGGGCACCTTCACCGTGCCGCTGTCTTCCTCCGACTTAGCTACATACAGGATGACCTCGCTGCCAACTTCTACCTCCGTGCCGCTCTTCGGCACCTGATTGGTGATCGTATTACCTGTGCCGACCACTTTATAGTTCAGTCCGCGGCCTTCCAGATCCATGGTCACATGGTAGGTACTGCTGCCAATATAATCGGGCATCTGCACAGTTTTTCCCTTCGCGATAACTGTGCTTTCTTCTGTTGTTTCTGTCGGTTCCAGATTTTTATACTTGATGATATTTTCCATCAGCTGCTTTGTCATATTTGCCGTGGTCTGTACACCATCCGCATAACCTTCCGGCAGATGGATCACACTGAACACCAGATACTGGGGATTTTCCGCAGGGAAATATGCCATATGCGTCAGTGTCCACAGGTCATCACGGGAGCGGTCGCCCTGTTCTGCCGTACCTGTTTTACAGCCGATCGAATAACCGGGGATGTCGATTTTTTTACCTGTACCGTAATCTACAGTGCCTTTGAGGGCTGTACGCACATAATCGGATGTTTTCTGAGAAATGACCCTTCTCACTACTTCTGTGCTCTGTTCCATTACAACGGCCCCATCATCATCCACGATCTGAGACACCACATGGGGCTGCACCAGATTCCCCCCATTGATCAGCGCTGAAAAAGCTGTGATCATCTGAATGGAAGTACAGTTAAAGCTCTGTCCAAAGGCCATTGTCGCCAGTTCTGTAGGGCCAATGGCTGCCAGTTCATGCATCCCCCAGCCGTCAGCATTTACTTCGCCGGGCAGGTCAATGCCTGTGTTGCTGCCAAACCCAAACTCTCTCTGGTATTTATAAAACTTTTCTGCCCCCAGTTTCTGAGCGATCTGAATAATACCGGGGTTGCAGGAATATGCCATGATCTCTTCTACTGTTACCGTTCCATGGCCGCTTCTCAGGTGACAGTTGATATCTCTGTCCGCCACAGTGATCTTGCCGCCGCAGTAGAAAGTAGAATTCTTCGTGATCACACCTTCCTCCAGAGCTGCTGCCACCACCAGAGGCTTATAAATAGAGCCTGGCTCATAGGTATCGCTGACGCAGAAATTACGCCATGTCTGATTCAGATAAGTGCTCTTTTCCTCATCTGTCATGGCATTCCAGGTTTCCACGAATGCTTCATCCGCCAGTTCCAAAGGTTCATCCGGGTCATTCAGGTCAAAGGTATCTGCTGAAGCCATGGCATATATCTCCCCGGTATTGGGATCCATTACCATAGAAGCTACATTCTGGGCAGGCCACATGGCGATCGTATCTGCAACCGCCTTCTCTGCGTACTGCTGAATGGTATAGTCCAAAGTCGTTACGATGGTGCTGCCGTCCTCCGCCGCATAGTCCTGATAAGTCACCGTATCCGCCCCCTGATAGAGGATAAAGGAACGGCCGGGAATCCCCGTCATTTCTTCGTTATAATACCCTTCCAGCCCCCATGTATTGTTGAAGCCGATCAGGTGACAGGCCAGTGTCTTCAGCGGATAGGAACGCTTGCTGGTCTGCTCGAAATAAACCCCCAAAAGGTCTTCTTTCTCCAGTTTTTCCTTCACGCTTCTTTCCACACTTTTCACCAGATACTTCCAGTGAGTAGGTGTATTGATCTTATTTGTAGCGGGATCCAGCGTCACATGATACCGCAGATCTTCCATCTTCAGATCAGGGAAGTATTCACACAGCGTTTCAAAGGTCCTCTGTGTTTCTTCCGCATCATCTTCCTCTGCGATCAGAAGGGGATCCAGGGCAACATTATAAACCGCTGTGGAAACTGCCAGAACCTGCTGATTCCGGTCCAGAATACTGCCGCGGTTCGCCGCATTGACCAGATCATATCGATTGATCTGCTGATTTTTTACCGCCTGTTCAAATTCTGCCCCATGGGCAACCTTCCAGTACACCACTCTGCCAAAGAGCAAAGCCAGCACTGCCATAAACGCAAAAAGAATAAAAGCAAACTTCTGGTTCACTTTTATTCCTCGAGTCTTTCTGCTCATCTATATCAATCCTTCCAGATATTCGTGACCTTTGCCAAAATAGATGCCCCTTCTGCCGCATCGTCAGCATTGTGCTGTACGGTATAGCTCTGTTTAGGCACATCGATATAAACCACCTGATAGGACTGGGGTTCATTCATGCCCAACCGTTCTGTGGCCTCCTGTTTGATATAATCCATATCCAGCTGTTCTGCCATTTCTGCTTCCAGGATCGCATTGGCAGCCTTCAGATTATCCAGATCATTTTTCTGCTGACGCAGGGATACTTCTGCATTGTCTACCAATACATTCATACTCATGAATGCGATGCAGCCAATAAACAGCACCAGTGCTACCGCGATCATCTTCACAGATGCAATACGGTTTTCTCTGGCTTCCGCCTTTTCTGCGCGGGCTTCTTCCTTGCGTCTTTCTTCTTCCTCTTCACGGATGCGATAAGGAGAATAATCAGGCTGCAGTTCATAGGCTACGTTGCCATAGGTATAATAAGAACCATTCATGGTATTTCTATATCTTTCTGCTGCCATATTCTCCCTCCTTTCCGTAAAAATTCTTTATTCTACCCCTTCCAGCACACGAAGTTTTGCACTTCTGGAACGAGGATTTACTTCCAACTCTTCTTTTGAAGGCACGATCGGTTTTCGTGTTACTACTCTGCCCACTGGCTTTTTCCCGCATACACATACAGGAAACTGGGGAGGACAGATGCAGGGATTTTCCTGCTTGCGGAAGGCCTCTTTTACAATACGGTCTTCCAGCGAGTGGAAAGTAATGATGCAAAGTCTGCCGCCTTCATTCAGCCTTGCGGAAACATCATCGATGGCCTGCTGCAGCACGGTCAATTCTGAATTTACCTCGATGCGAATTGCCTGAAACGTTCTTTTAGCAGGATGGGGGCCATCTTTTCTGGCACCTTTTGGCACAGCTTTTTTGATGATATCCACCAGTTCGCCCGTTGTTTCAATCGGGCCGTTTTCTCTTTCATTCACAATGAACTGTGCGATCCTTCTTGCCCAGCGTTCCTCGCCGTAGGTGAAGATCACTCTGTCCAGCTCATCTTCGTCATATTCATTGACGACGTTGTATGCACTGAAGGGCTTGTCCGGGTTCATACGCATATCCAGAGGTGCATCCTGCTGATAGGAAAAACCTCGTTCCGCTTCATCCAGCTGATGGGAGGAAACACCGATGTCCAGCAGCATACCGTCAATTTTATCGATCCCCAATTCGTCCAGGATATTCTTGATATTCCCGAAGTTATCTCTGACGAAGGTGATTTTATCTTTATGTTCTTCCAGTCTCTTTCCCGCTGCTTCGTGGGCGTTGGGATCCTGATCGATACAGATCAGTCTGCCCGTTTCGATTCTCTTTGCGATCTCCAGAGAATGGCCGCCGCCGCCCATGGTACCGTCAACATAAATGCCATCAGGTTTGATATTCAGATTTTCAATGCACTCTTCAAGGAGTACGGAAACATGATGGAAATTCATAGTCGATTTCCTTTCTATATCCAAAGCATGAACTTTTTATCAGATGCCCAGATTTTCCATTTCAAAGGCCAGTTCATTGCTGATGTAATCTTCTTCATCGCTGTATTCGTTCCAGCTGTCTTTGTTCCAGATTTCGATGCGGTTATTCACACCGATGGAAACGATATCCTTCTTCAGCCCTGCATAGGCCCTCAGGTGAGGAGGAACCATGATACGGCCCTGATTATCCAGTTCGCATTCCACAGCCCCTGCGAAGAAGAAACGAACAAATTTACGGGCGCCGGGGTTTGTCAGAGGAAGCTGTTTCAGTTTTTCTTCAAAAACCTTCCATTCTTCCTGGGGATAGGCGAACAAACAGTTATCCAGGCCTTTTGTCACAACGAAACGCTCGCCAAGGTCATCTCTGAACTTTGCAGGAACGATCAAACGCCCTTTTGCATCAATAGAATGTTGATATTGTCCTAAGAACATCTCGCTGTCACCACCTTTCACCATTTCCTCACTTTTATGACGTTTTTTCACCACTATCTTCCACTTCTCGCCACTATTAACCACATTGTAATACAGCTGTCACAAAAAAACAACCCCAAAATGCCCATTTTCTGAATATTTTTTTCACGGAAAAAGCCTGATTTTCCAAGCTTTTCTCCACAAAAAAAGGAGAGTCTCCACCACTCTCCACCAATTATCAATATCCACCACCATTTTTCTCCTCCACCACTCTCCACCACAGGCAGAAATCGCACATCCTCCTCCATTTCTCCCTCAAATCAGACCAAAAAAATAAGTCCTGCATATTTCTATGCAGGACTTTATAAAAAATTTTTATTTATGTTCTGTAAAGTATTCCATCAGTGCCTTGAATGCAGGCAGAGATCCTTCCACCGTGGAATAATTCACACAGTAAGACAGGCGCACATAGCCGGCACAGCCAAAGCCGCTGCCGGGTGTTACGATCAGACGGTAATCCTTCGCTTTCTGAGCAAACAGCTTATCATCAGGCGTAGGTGTTTTCACAAACATATAGAATGCACCCTGGGGTTTTGCCACTTCATAGCCATATTCCGTCAGTGCGGAATACAGACGCTCCCTGTTTCTGTCATAGAAGGAGATATCCACCGTTTCTTCGCAGCATTCCGCAACCACCATCTGCTGCAGGGAAGGTGCATTGATAAAGCCCATAATACGAGCCGCAACAGCCACGCCATATACGATATTATCAAAATCCTCCACATCATTGCCAAAAGCCAGATAACCCACGCGGTCGCCGGGCAGAGACAGGGATTTGGAGAAAGAATAGGCAATGATGGTATTCTTGTAAAAATCAGGGATCCAGGGCACAGATACGCCGTCATACACCAGTTCTCTGTAGGGTTCATCAGAGATCAGGTAAATGGCATGGCCATATTCCTGTTCTTTTTCCGCCAGTACATCGCAGATCTCTTTGATGGTTTCTGCACTGTAGACAACACCCGTGGGGTTATTGGGATTATTCAGCAGTACAGCTCTTGTTTTATCTGTAATGTATTTCGCCATTTCCTTTGCATCGGGCTGGAATGTTGGAACATTGGCAGGAACTGCTACCAATGTGCAACCTACATTATCAGCATAGCGGTCATATTCACCAAAATAAGGGGCAAAAGTCAGCACTTCCTGACCGGGATCCATCAGCACCTTCAGAAGACAGTTGATGCCGCCGGCCGCACCGGTACAGAAAATAATATTGTCAACGCCATAATTTTCGCCGAAACGACGGTTCAGGCTGGCCGCGATCTTTTCTCTGGCTTCGATAAAGCCGTTGTTGGGCATATAGTGATGCAGATACCAGGGATCTGTTTCATTCAGCACTTTGATACTGGTTTCCCTTACGATATCAGGTGCAGGCAGGTTGGGATTGCCCAGACCGTAGTCATACACATTTTCCACGCCGTACAGGGCCTTCATTCTGGCCCCTTCTGTATACATATTGCTCATAGGAGCACTTCTTTCCAGTAATTTTGCCATTCTGTCAGAAATCATATGGACTCGCCTTCTTTCTCATTCTCATTTGTATTTTTCCACCAGATATTCTATGGCTTCCACATAGCCCGCGAAGCCCTTGCCCATGATGGTTTTTTCACAGGCTTTCCCTGCGTAGGAGATCTGCCGGAAGTCTTCTCTTTCCTTCACGTCGGAAATATGCACCTCTACCGCAGGCAGACTGACTGCCTTCAGCGCATCCAGAATGGCTACACTGGTATGGGTATAGGCCGCAGGATTGATAACGATGGCATTGGTACCATCAAAATAGGCCTGCTGGATGCGATCTACCAGAGCCCCCTCATGGTTAGACTGATAAATCTCTCCTTCAATGTCCTGTTCCGCAAAGGTTTGTTCAACAAGAGTTTTCAGATCTTCGTAGGTCTCTGCACCGTATATATTTTTTTCACGGATGCCCAGCATATTCAGATTGGGCCCGTTGATCACAAGGATTTTCATACCATTTCCCCCTTACGCTTCGGAATAGCAGCCAAGGAAGGACAGGCTTTCCGCCGCCTGTTCGATATCTTTCAGCACCGTTATCATTTCAGGAGAGAACACGGAGCCATCCAGATCGAAATAGAACCGGAATTCAAAATCCTTACCGGGGATGGGACGGCTTTCCAATTTGCACAGGTTGATGCCACGGCAGGCAAATTTACCGATCAGTTCATGAAGGGAACCGGGCCTGTGGTCTACGGAAAGCATCAGGCTGATTTTATTAGAGCCTGCAAACAGTTCCATATCCTTAGCGATACAGATGAAGCGGGTATAGTTATTTTCGTTGTTCTGCATGCCATCCATCAGCACATGCAGACCGTACAGTTTCGCACAGTCTGTAGAGGACAGGGCTGCAATATCCGTTCTGTCGCTTTCTGCCACATATTTCGCCGCTGTAGCCGTGTTTTCAAAAATGGTCACCTTGATGCCAGGGTGGGCTTTCAGGAAATTGCTGCACTGCTGCAGTGCCTGAGAATGAGAAATGATCTCATGGACATCCTCCAGTTTCACGCCGGGTTTCGCCAGCAGGGCATGATTGATATGCAGTTTCAGGCTTTTTACGATATAGAATTTATGCTTCACCATCAGGTCATAAACTTCCGTTACAGAACCGGCAGAACTGTTTTCGATGGGCAGCACGCCATATTTACAGAGACCGGATTCCACCGCACTGAATACGCTTTCAAAGTTACTGAAAAACATCTTGCTGGGCATACCGAAAATCCTGTCACATGCTCTGGAAGCAAAGGAACCCTCTACCCCCTGACAGGCAACCACTGCTTTTCTGGGGAACTCCATCTTAGGATTTTCGATATTTTTCAGAATTTCTCTGGAAAGCTCTGTTTCCCTGGCCAAAATACCGGACTGATAGCTTTTGCTGACATCAAACAATGTCTGATACAGCTTATTTGCATAGATCTCAAATTCTTCCCCAGCCTTATCCATGACTTTCTGCAGAACCGCCTGTTCGCGTCTTAAATCCAACACAGGCAGATTCTTTTCCGCCTTTGTTCCGGCGATCTCCGCCGCAACCTGCATACGTTCCACGAACAGTCTGACCATCTGGTCATCAATATCATTGATCCGCTCTCTTAATTCATTCAATTCCATGCGTAATCATCCTTCCTTACATTCTGCATAACAGGTCGAGGATCGCCACCGCCGCCGCCGCTTCCACTACGGGTACGGCTCTGGGGACGATACAGGGATCATGACGCCCCGTGACCGCCAGCCTGTCGTTTTCTCTTTTGCTGATGGAGATGGTATCCTGCTCCATGGAAATGGAGGGTGTGGGCTTGAATGCCGCCCGGAACACCAATGGCATGCCACTGGAGATGCCCCCCAAGGAACCGCCATGGTTGTTAGTTTTTGTTTTCACCGTACCATCTTCATTGTATATAAAATCATCATTATTCTCTGAACCGAACAGTTCCGCCACTGCAAAACCTGCACCAAATTCCACGCCTTTGACCGCAGGAATGGCAAATATCGCCTGTGCCAGTACACTCTCCAGTCCATCAAACATAGGCTCGCCTACGCCCACAGGAAGGCCTGTGATGGCACATTCCACGATGCCACCGACGGAATCTCCTTTTCCCTTTGCCGCCGTGATAGCCGCCTGCATTTCTTCCCCTGCCACATCATTCTGCACAGGAAAGGCTTTCTCCGCCACTGCTTTCAGTGTTTCTGCATTGATTTCCACCGCATCAAAGGGAATATCCTTCACACCCTTGATGGAAAGGATATGGGCGCCCACATGGATGCCTTTCCGTTCCAGAATCTGTTTACAGACCGCCCCTGCAAAGCAAAGGGGTGCTGTCAGTCTGCCGGAAAAATGGCCGCCGCCTCGATGATCGTTATAACCTCCATATTTCACCCATGCCGTAAAATCCGCATGACCGGGTCTGGGCAGGTCTTTCAGTTTATCGTAATCTTTCGATCTTGTATTCGTATTTTCAATGATGGCGCAGATGGGTGCACCACAGGTTTTCCCTTCAAACAGCCCGGAAACCACACGGGGCAGATCCGCTTCTTTTCTGGAGGTGGAATAGGCATTTCTGCCGGGAGCTCTGCGCTCCATAAATTTCTGCACCGCATCCAGATCGATCTCTTCGCCCACGGGCAGACCATCAATGACTACACCAATGGCTTCAGAGTGGGACTGTCCAAAAATGGTGATCTTCACTTTTTTACCAAAATCAGATGCCATCCACTACACCTCCCAGTTTCTTCAATTCAATGAAGAAGGAAGGATAAGACTTATTCACAGCCTCTGCATTTTCAATCGTAATATCCACACCAAGGCTCACCGCCGCAATAGCCATCGCCATAACAATTCGGTGGTCTCCATGAGAATCGATGACGATTTCCCCTTCGGGAGGATTGCAGCCGCCGGTGATGATCAAGCCATCTTCCTTTTCTTCCACTTCCACGCCGATTTTCTGCAGACATTCCGCCATGACTGCCAGTCTGTCGCTTTCCTTCATACGCAGTCTGCCTGCGTTATAAATTTCCGTTTTCCCTTCTGCCGCCGCACCGGCTACGCAAAGAACAGGCACCAGATCGGGGATCTGAGATGCATCAATACGGATGCCTTTCATTTCTTTGTTTGTTACAGTGATCTGGTTCAGGATCATTTTGGTTTCCGCACCGAAGCCTTCCAGGATGGAAACGATAGCTCTGTCCCCCTGGGCAGATTCCATATCCAGCCCCTGACAACCAATACTGCCTTTGATTGCCCCAGCAGTCAGCCAGAAAGCAGCATTGCTCCAGTCGCCTTCTGTAAAGCGCATACGAGGGCCATTGTAAGCCTGTCCGCCGGGAATAAACCAACCGTGTTCTCTTTCTGTTATTTCAATGCCGAAAATCCGCAGAGTTTTCAGCGTCATATCGATATAACCCTTGGATTCAATATCTGTTGTCAAACGGATTTCACTATCTCCTTCCAGGAAGGGCAATGCAAACAGCAGACCTGTGATGAACTGAGAGCTGACATTACCGGGCAGTGTAAACACGCCACTTTCCAGCTGACCATCAATTTCTACAGGCAGCTTATCACCATTCACAGAACAGCCATGCTGTGCCAGTTCTTCCAGCAGGATACCGATAGGTCTTTCGGGCAGTCTGCCTTTCCCTTCGAAGGTCACTGTTTTACCCAATGCCGCCGCTACAGGCAGCAGGAAACGCAGGGTAGAACCACTTTCCCCACAATCCAGCACTGCCGCTTTTTCTGTATCCCTTCTGATAGGAACCACTTCGATGCCAGAGGGTTCTTTATAGATTTCCGCACCTAAGGCTTCCAGACAGCGCACCGTAGCCTCTAAGTCATCAGACCAGCCGTCTACGAACAATACACTTTCTTCCTCCGCCAATGCCGCTGCGATCAGGGAACGATGGGCATCAGATTTGGAAGAAATGATGCGTACCTGACCTTTATTTAATGGACTTTTTCCAATTTTTACATTCATACGAATACCTCTTTATTGTAATGCTTTTTCTACCAGCTCTGCCACTTCTTCGACAGGGATTTTCACGATTTCGCAATGACCGATCTTTGTCGGGAACACAAAACTGATCTCTCCCCCACGACGTTTCTTGTCTTTCAGCACGCCTTCCGTGATTTCTTCCGCAGAGTAATCAATGGAAACAGGCAGATTATTGTTTTCCAATGCCTTTCTGATTTTTTCCGCCAGACCTGCTTCCGCCATGCCTTTTTCTTCTGCCACTTTTGCGATCAGATGCATCCCGATAGCAACGGCATGTCCATGAGAAATCGCGAAGCCGCTTCTTTTTTCGATAGCATGTCCCAATGTATGCCCTAAGTTTAATAACTGACGGACACCATTGTCAAATTCATCCTCCATAACGATGTCACGCTTCATTTTCACGCATGTCTCAATGATTTCTTCCAGATCATTTCGAAAATCACCTTTTGCTGTTTTTTCAAACAGATCTGCATCGCCAATGACGCCATATTTCAATGTTTCCGCAATGCCATCTGCAAAAACTTCCTCTGGAAGAGTATCCAGCATATCCACATCGCACAGCACCAGATGGGGCTGATAGAACGCCCCTGCCATGTTCTTGCCTGCCTTCAGGTCAATGGCTGTTTTGCCGCCTACAGAAGAATCCACAGCCGCAAGGAAGGTGGTCGGCACCTGCACAAAACGAATACCCCTCTGGTAAACCGCTGCCGCAAAGCCCGCCATATCGCCGCAGACACCGCCTCCAAGAGCAATGATGATGTCCTGTCGGGTCACTTCCTCCTCGGCCAGAAATTCCAGTATATCGCTCAATGTGCCGATATGCTTAGAGTTTTCCCCTGCGGGGTATGCGAAACGGCAAGTAGTGAATCCTGCCTGCTGCAGAGATTTTTCCGCCTGTTCTACGTATAATTTTTCTACTGTTGTATCTGTAATGATGGCCGCCTTGCAGGGCTGGATACGCTTTTTCGTTTCTTCGCCCAGCTGCCCCAAAATGCCGCGCCCAATGAGGATGGCATATTCCACGGAGGCCTTCACGATCACTTTTCTCATATTTTCACGACCTTAGTCAAATTCTTTGATATCATCTACCGCCAGACGACGCTCCTTCCCGTCCTTCAGCAGTTTCCGCAATGTTTCCGCATCCTTCGCACGGATGGCACGGCTGTATGCCTGCATACGTTCACACAAGGCGTCCACTTCATCCGCCAGATAATCACCATTCGCCAGGAACAGTTCTGTCCACATGTTTTCATTCAGCTTCGCCACACGGGTCATATCATGGAAACTGCCTGCAGAAAATCCTTTAAAATTAGGAGACAGTTCACTCTTGATGTATGCACTGGAAACCACATGCGCCAGCTGAGAGGTGTATGCGATCATCTGATCATGTTCCGCATCTGTTGCCACCTGCAGGCGGGCAAAGCCCAATTTCTTGAAGAACATACTCAGAGCGTTCATCATGCCAATGTCTGTACCCGTATAAGGTGTTACGATCAGCGTTGCATTATTGAACATATCCGCCGTGGAGTATGTGAAACCGGAACGTTCCACGCCGGCCATAGGGTGTGCACCAACGAAGCTGAAGCCATTTTCCGCCGCTACTTCCTGCACCTGTCTGCAGACCAGACGTTTCACACCTGCAACGTCCACCACAACTGCGCCCTTTTTGAAGTCTTTTGCATGTTCTTTGATATAATCCACTGTCAGCTGGGGATACAGCCCAATGATGACAATATCACAATCCTTGGGATTTCCGTTATCCATAAACCCATGGACCGCTTCCATCAGCAGAGCACTGTATCGGATGGTTTCCGATGCATCCCAGCCGATGACTTCATGGTCTGTTTTCTTTTTTACCGCTTTCGCCATGGAGCCGCCGATCAGCCCCAGGCCTACTACGCCAACCTTCATATCATTACCCCCTGTCAGTCATTGTATCTGCAAGCATGAGGACGCAGTTCGAATACCAGTTTCGCCAGTTCATCAAACTGATCGGGTGTCAGGGACTGAGGGCCGTCACACAGGGCTTTTGCAGGGTTATTATGCACTTCGATCATCAGCCCGTCCGCACCGGCAACAGTCGCCGCCATAGCCATGGGTTTTACCAGATGGGCATAGCCCATTGCGTGGCTGGGGTCGATAACGATGGGCAGGTGTGTCAGCTTTTTCAGCACAGGGATGGCACTCAGATCCAGTGTATTTCTGGTTCTTGTTTCGAAGGTACGGATGCCTCTTTCGCACAGGATGACGTTTTCGTTGCCGCCCGCCATGATGTATTCCGCACTCATCAGCATTTCATCGATGGTATTTGCCAGACCTCTTTTCAGCAGGATGGGTTTGCTTGTTTTCCCCAGTTCCTTCAGGAGTTCAAAGTTCTGCATATTTCTTGCGCCGACCTGGATCAGGTCAACGGATTCTTCGAACATAGGGATATGCACGGCATTCATGATTTCAGAAACGATAGGCAGACCTGTTTTTTCCTTGGCTTCCACCAGAAGCTTCAGACCGTCCCCCTTCAAACCCTGGAATGCATAAGGGGAAGTTCTGGGCTTGAATGCACCGCCGCGAAGAAGGCCTGCACCTGCCGCTTTCACCCTTTCTGCAATTTCACATACCTGTTCTTCGCTTTCTACAGAGCAGGGGCCTGCAATGATCTGAAAATTGCCGCCGCCGATTTTCTTGCCTGCGATATCCACTACCAGATCGTCATTATGGAATTTTCTGTTAGCATTTTTGAAAGGCTCCTGAATACGCTGTACGTTTTCCACGATGTCCAGTGCACGGATCAGATCCATATCCACAACGGATGTATCCCCAACCAGACCGATGATGGTATGGTTCACGCCCTGAGAAATATGGGTTGTGATGCCAAGGCTGCCCAGCCATGCCTTCAGGTTTTCGATCTGTTCTGCTTTTGTATTGGGTTTCAGTACTACTACCATAAGACTTCCTCCTTCATCTCATTTCTTCTATCAAAAATCATCTTTTTTCAATTCGGTTCTCAGATGCAAATAAAAAAGCTTCGCAGCGAATTTCACTGCGAAGCCTATCTGCCTTCTTCAAGAAAAAACCACGAAAACAAGCCGTCTTTTCTCAACAGTAAAATTCACTTTGAATCTTTGAAAACACGGTAAAAATAAAAGTATTCAGCTGCAAAAGTATGATTCTGTCTCATGATTTGCGTCCTCTTTCATTTTATTTTTCGCTTTGTTGGGTTTTTATCATACTAGCACAATGGAACAGGAAAGTAAACCCTTCTCCCGAAAAAATCTTCCCCTGACAATAAATTGTTCCCCGTCCAAGGACACAAAAAAACAATGAAAGCCTTTAGAATCTTTCATTGTTTTTATCTTACAAGGCTGTTATATCCAATTTTTTTCTTGCCGTCGTTCTTCTGTATTTCACTCTCGGCTCACCAATTGCAAATGTAACGAATGGCGCCTCATCTTCTTTTATACCGATACTCTCGTATAA
>JAFRZQ010000103.1 GCA_017442465.1 Anaerotignum sp.
CTCTTACTACATGAGTAATTTTCATCAGGTGGTCATCCACTACGTTTGCAAAGTTGTATGTGGGGAAACCATCAGCTTTCATCAGGATCTGGTCATCCAGTTCTGTGTTGTCTACTGTGATATCGCCGTAAACAACGTCGCTGAATGTGGTTGTGCCGGAATCGGGCATTTTCTGACGGATAACGAAGGGTTCGCCAGCGTCCAGTTTTGCCTGCACTTCTTCTTTGGACAGACCCAGACAGTGACGGTCATATTTTGCAAAGGAAGCACCTTCGCCGTTTTCTTCTTTCAGGCTTTCCAGTCTTTCCTTTGTGCAGAAGCAGTAGTATGCTTCGCCTTTTTCCACCAGTTCCTTTGCATAGTCCATGTACATGCCCATTCTTTCGGACTGTACATAGGGGCCGTATTCGCCGCCCACATCGGGACCTTCATCATGCTTCAGGCCTGTCATTTTCATTGTTTTGTAGATCACGTCTACAGAACCTTCCACCAGTCTGCCCTGGTCAGTATCTTCGATACGCAGGATGAATTTACCACCCTGAGATTTTGCGATGAGGTATTCGTAAAGCGCGGTACGCAGGTTACCGATATGCATATAGCCCGTAGGAGAGGGCGCAAATCTTGTTCTGATTTCCATAGTATTCTTCCTTTCTTCTGAAAAGTAGTCATAATTTCCTCATATTAGTTTAACCGCAAACCCTTCCCCTGTAAAGAAAATTCCCCGAAAAAAACGGACAAAATGTAAATAATGTGTGAATCCTCCGCCATCTTCTTGCACAGAAAAATCCTTTTTGGTATACTTCTCAGTAAATATTGAAATGATTTCAAAGGAGTTGATCTTTTGCAATTAGATAAAGAAAATATCCGTAAATTACGAGGGCTCATCGTTTTCACCCTCCTTATCTTAGTGGGCTTACTCAGATTTGATGTGGTGCTGGATGCCGTTGGGTTTATCCTGCATATCCTGTTCCCCTTCTTCCTGGGCGGTGCCATCGCTTTCGTACTGAGTGTTCCCATGAACTGCATCGACAGACGCCTCTTCAGCAAGGCAAAAGGCAAACTGGACAAAGCCTCTGCGCCTCTTAGCCTTGTCATCACGCTGATCCTTGTTCTGGCGATCCTGAGCCTGGTAGTCATCGTTGTACTGCCTGAACTGGGCAGCACCATCGCTATGCTGGGCAATACATTACCCGAAAAAGTGCCTGTTCTGCTGAAAAAAGTAGAAAACCTTTTTGCAAACAACCCTGAATTGATTCTGTATCTGGAAGAACTGGAAGCAAGCCTGAACTGGGAAGAGATCCTGAATCAGGTCATCACCTTCTTCCGCGTAGGTGCAAATACCATGCTGGATTCCACCATCAGCGTTGCTACAGGCATTGTTAGCGGCGTAGGCACCTTCTTCATCGCCTTTGTTTTTGCCTGCTATATCCTGCTGCAGCAATCCTTCCTTAGAAGACAGATGACAAAGCTGTGCTTCGCTTATCTGAAGGAGCAGCACGCACAGGAATTCCTACGTATCTGCAGCCTGACTTATCGCACCTTCAGCAATTTCCTGACAGGGCAGTGTACAGAAGCGGTCATCCTTGGCCTGATGTTCTTCATCGCCATAACCATCTTCCGCTTCCCCTTCGCCCTCTTGGTGGGCGTACTCATCGCCTTTACCGCCCTCATCCCCATTTTCGGGGCATTCATCGGCTGCGGTGTCGGTGCATTCCTGATCCTGACAGTAGACCCGAAACAGGCGTTGTTCTTCGTCATCATGTTCCTGATCATTCAGCAGATCGAAGGCAACCTGATCTATCCCAAAGTGGTAGGCGGCTCCATCGGCCTTCCCGCCATCTGGGTGCTGGCAGCGGTTTCTCTGGGCGGCAGCCTCTTTGGCGTTGTGGGTATGCTGGTATTCATCCCCATGACTTCCGTACTGTATACCCTTCTTAGAGAAAACGTAAACAAACGTCTGGATGAAAAGCAAATGCACATAGAATAACAAAAACCTCCCTTTCGGGAGGTTCTTTTTTACGCATTTTCTATTGTTTCAATACTTTCCAGATATCTGCAGATGGCTCTGTAATAGGCCGCTGCTGCCTTTTTGCAACCGTCCTCTGTGCCAAACTGATCTACGTCAGCCTGATTTGTGATGAAACACTGTTCCACCAGAACGGCAGGGCAGTCCATATTTTTCAGCATACCAAAGGTATCAAAATCATAAACCTCCGTATCGCTGGAATCCACCAGCACCTTTTCACCATTGCTGTTATAATACCCAAAGCGTACCCCTTCTGTGCCGCGGAGTTTCGCCCCTACGGTCCGCATTTCCTCCGCCAGCAGCTGAGCAAAAGCAAGGCTTGTCTCATGGTTCTCATAGCCCGGTGGAGAGGGATAGCATTCAAAGCCATTGGCACTGCTGTCATCATTTGCGTTGCCATGGATGGAAAGCATCAGATCGGGGTGTTTCTTCTGAAATTTCTGGTTTCTTTCCGTAATGGACATTCCTTCCCCTTCCTTCCGGGAAAGGATGATACGAAAACGCCCATCTTCTTTCAACAGGGCTTCCAGTTCCGAAACGGTACGCTCCGTCAGTTCCACTTCGTTGATGATGCCCTCTGCACCGACATCCCAGCCGCCATGACCGGCATCCAGAGCAATGGTATAGGGCTTACTGAAAGTATAATAGAGCATAAACCCTGCATAGCCTATGGCAAAAAGGATCACAAACCAGATCAGCCTGCGGAGCATCCTGCCTTTTTTCCGTTTTCTTTTTTTCCTGCGCTGACGGGGTTCCGTGCTACGCTGTTTTTTCTCGGGCTCAAAGTCCCGCCAGTTTTTCCCTTTCATAGTTTTCCTCTTTTCTTCTTCTGAAATGAGTTTCTCTTTTCAGTATAAACGAATTTCAAAAGAAGAACTTGAAGATTTTCTTAAGATTTCCTTATCAAAGTTCAAACTTCTGATTTTCTTCTGTAATTTTCATGATGTTTTCATAGCCCAATTCCGTAAGCATATCACAAACATCAAATCTGCCCCAGAAATGCATGGGGAAGATCACCTCTGCCCCAACGGTTTTCTGGAAATAATTCACCGCCCAGAAGTACTTATCTTCCAGACGCAGGTCTGCAGGAACAAAGGCAACATCGATTTCTTCGCCCTTCAGTTTATCGATCTCTGTGGTATAGCTTTTCTTGATATCCTCATTAAAGAAATCAGGCTCGCCGTTCCAGTGCCACCAGTTCAGGTCGCCGGCGTGGTAAATGGTCTTCCCATCGACTTTTACCAGAAAAGCAACACCTTCGTCATTGGACTGCAAAGTTCTGATACTGATACCACCAAAGGTATGTTCCTCATGGGCGTTTACCCGAAGCGTCTCTCCCGCAAAATCCACCGTCGTGCGTACCCCCAGATGCAGCACATATTTCACATTGGGATATTTTCCCCAATCCAAAATGCGTCTGTCGTAATGGTCTTCATGGGCATGGGATACGAATACGAAGATATCCTTTTCGGGATAAGCTGCAG
>JAFRZQ010000104.1 GCA_017442465.1 Anaerotignum sp.
AGACAGAGAGATGAGGAAAAATGCGACCTGCGTACGGATTATCAGAGGGACAGAGACCGTATCATCCATTGCAAGTCCTTCCGCAGAATGAAGCATAAAACACAGGTATTTATCTCCCCCGAAGGTGATCACTACCGCACTCGTCTGACCCATACGCTGGAGGTTTCCCAGATCGCCAGAAGTATTGCGAGGGCGCTGCGTCTGAATGAAGATCTGACAGAAGCCATTGCCCTGGGCCATGATCTGGGTCATACGCCTTTTGGACATGCAGGGGAACGGAAACTGGATGCCCTCTGCAAGGACTTCGGCGGCTTTGCCCATAACGAGCAGAGCCTGCGTGTGGTAGAAAGACTGGAAAAGGACGGCAGAGGTCTGAACCTGACATGGGAAGTCAGAGACGGCATCCTGAACCACCGCACCAGCGGTAGTCCTGCCACACTGGAAGGGAAGATCGTACAGCTGTCTGATAAGATCGCCTATACGAACCATGATATCGACGATGCCGTCCGTGCAGGGATGCTCCGTCCCAGAGATATCCCCAGAGATGTGGTTGCTTTGATCGGCACTACATCCTCCAGCCGTATCAATGCCATGATTAGAGATACCATCCAGAACAGCATGGATATCAATGATATCAAAATGAGCCCGGATATGAAGGCGGCTCTGGGCAACCTGCGTTCCTTCATGTTCCGACAGGTCTATGCCAGCGATATCGCCCTGGAAGAGCATAAAAAAGCGGAAAAGATCGTGGGCGATCTCTTTGATTATTACATGGAATACCCTGAGGAAATGTCCGCTGAATTTCAGATCCTGCTGAATGAAGGTGACCCTGTACGTCAGGTGGTCTGCGATTATATCGCCTGCATGACAGACCGCTTTGCTGTGGCGAAATATAACGAGTTGTTCATTCCCCGTGAGTGGACAAAGTTAT
Organism: Anaerotignum sp.; assembly: GCA_017442465.1. Taxonomy (GTDB): domain Bacteria; phylum Bacillota; class Clostridia; order Lachnospirales; family Anaerotignaceae; genus Anaerotignum_A. The sequence continues at coordinate 932 of JAFRZQ010000104.1, forward strand.
AAAATATATGCTTGATTTTTGAAAAAGTCAAGGGATTTTTGGGATTTTTTTGGGCATACTAACAAAATGTATACAACCGGGAAGGATTTTTCATAAAAATGTCGAATAGATAAAGTAAAAGGAAGTGCAACAGCTTCCTTTTCGATTGCTTAGGAAGAGTTTTTGGAAGCGAAGCAGGTGGAAAGGAGGGGACATGATGCGATATCCGAGAGAAGTTGTTGATGAAGTCAGAATGCAGAATGATATCGTGGAAGTCATCTCCCAGTATGTTCCATTGAAGCAGAAGGGCAATTCTTATTTTGGCCTTTGTCCCTTCCATAATGAAAAGACAGCTTCCTTTTCCGTAAACAGTGAAAAACAGTTCTATTACTGCTTTGGCTGCGGTGCAGCGGGCAACGTGTTTTCCTTTCTGATGGAAATGGAGAATATGGATTTTCCAGAAGCCATGAAAAAACTGGCGGAGCGAGCCCATATCACCCTTCCGGAACCGGAAAAGTCCGCTCAGGTCATTGCGGCAGAGCAGACAAAACAGAGACTGTTCGACATACACACCACTGCCGGCAGATATTTTTATGACTGCCTGCAGGAGGAACAGGGGAAAGCGGCGAGAGACTATCTGGTAAAGCGCCAGATGGATCCCCGTATGGCAAGAAAATTTGGCATCGGGTATTCCCCTGACAGCTATGATGCACTTTTTAAGCATCTGAAGGGAAAAGGATTTTCGGTGTCGGATATCCTGAAATCGGGCCTTGTGCTGGAAAATAAGGACGGCAAGGGCTATCACGACCGGTTCCGCGGTCGTCTGATGTTCCCTATCTTCGATGTGCAGGGCAGAGTGGTCGGCTTCGGCGGACGCATCCTTGCCAAAGGAGAACCGAAATATCTGAACTCTCCCGAGACCATATTGTTCAGCAAAAGCCGAAACCTTTATGGTCTGAACTTTGCCAAGGCGGCAAAGAAACGGGAACTCATTCTGGTGGAAGGCTATATGGACATGCTTTCCATCTATCAGGCGGGGTTCCACAATGTGGTGGCATCCCTTGGCACAGCCTTCAATCAGGAGCATGCAAGGACACTGAAGCGGTTCGCCGATGATGTGATCCTCCTGTATGACAGTGACGAAGCCGGCACCAACGCCGCACTGAGAGCGATCCCCGTGCTGGTGAAAAACGGGTTCCGGGTGAAGGTCACTCAGGTGCCTGACGGAAAGGACCCCGATGAATTTATCAAGGCAAAGGGCGCAGCGGAGTTTTCCAAACTCCTTATCAATGCTGTGCATTATATATCCTTCGAGATCGCCTGCATCCAGCGGAAATATAACTTAAAGAATCCGGAACATCGCGTCCGCTTTGCAACAGAAGCGGCCGAAACTCTGGCGAAGCTGGACAGCGAGATCGAACGCAACGTCTACCTGGGCGAAGTGAGCCGGGTAACAGGCGTGGAAGAAGAAGCCATCCGCAGTGAAATTCGGAAACTGATGCGAAAAGAAGAAGAGGCCTTTGAAAAAGAGGCGGAAAGACGGCAGCAGAATTTGAAGAATTACACCGCAGAGGGCAGAAAAGCGGAAAAAGGGCTGATCGAAGCCCAGAGAAGTTTACTGTATTATGCGTCTCAGCAGCAGGATGTATATGACATCCTCAGAAGGCATCTGGAGGAAGACGATTTCACGGAAGATGTGTTCCGCAGAGCCTTTCGGCACATTGGCGAACTGTGGCGTTCCTCAGGCCATGTGTTCCCTGCCGATCTGGTGAGCCGCTTTGAAGAAACGAAGGAACAGAAAATAGCAACGGAGATTTTTGCAGTACAGCTGCCTGTGGAAAACAGGGCAGATATGGAAAAAGCCATCAATGAAGAGATCAGGCTGCTGAAGCGGGCAAAAATCGACCATATGACGGCAACTGCCACCACTGTAGAGGAAATACAGAAGCTGGTGGAAGCCAAGAGGAAACTGGATTCCCTGTATATTACCATTTGATATGGTTAGACTATAATCAACACAGAAAGGAAGGATTGCGTTGAAATCCGTCGAAGAAACAACATTATTGATGACGAAACTGGACGAACTGGTTCAGATCGGCAAAAAGAAAAAAAGCGTGTTAGAGTATAAGGAGATCATGGATCATCTGGCGGAACTGGACCTGGATCCGGACCGTATCGATAAAATCTATGAATATCTGGAAGGACAGGGTATCGATATCCTCGGGAACATTGAAGCAGAAGAAGAAGTTGAAAAAGAACTGGATCTGACACTGCCCGAAGGCATCAATATCGACGACCCCGTTCGCATGTATCTGAAAGAGATCGGTAAAGTGCCTCTGCTGACAGCAGAAGAAGAGATCGAACTGGCGAAGAAAATGGAAGAAGGCGGCCCCGAAGGGGAAGCGGCGAAGAAGAAACTGGCAGAAGCAAACCTGCGTCTGGTAGTAAGTATCGCAAAGAGATATGTTGGCCGTGGTATGCTCTTCCTTGACCTGATCCAGGAGGGGAATCTGGGTCTGATCAAAGCTGTTGAAAAGTTCGACTTCCATAAAGGCTTCAAATTCTCCACATACGCAACATGGTGGATCAGACAGGCCATCACCCGTGCTATCGCCGACCAGGCGAGAACCATCCGTATCCCCGTACACATGGTAGAAACCATCAATAAACTCATCCGTATTTCCAGACAGCTGCTGCAGGAACTGGGCCGTGAACCGACTGCAGAAGAACTGGCAGTGGAAATGCAGATGCCTGAGGAAAAAGTACGCGAGATCATGAAGATCGCCCAGGAACCTGTTTCTCTGGAAACACCCATCGGCGAAGAAGAAGACAGCCATCTGGGTGACTTTATTCCCGATGACGATATTCCTGCACCTGCAGAAGCGGCAGCTTTCACACTGTTAAAAGAACAGCTGATGGAAGTGCTGGATACACTGACAGAAAGAGAAGAAAAGGTACTGCGTCTGCGCTTTGGTCTGGATGACGGCAGAGCAAGAACACTGGAAGAAGTTGGTAAAGAATTTAACGTTACCAGAGAACGTATCCGTCAGATCGAAGCAAAAGCGCTTCGTAAACTGCGTCATCCCAGCAGAAGCAAAAAACTAAAAGACTATCTGGAATAAGATAAATAAAAGGGCGGACAAGTTGTTGTGCGCCCTTTTTTACTAGGGAAACTTTCTTTTCTTGGTGATAGTTTCCCTGACCCTTCAAAGAACCGCCTGTGGCAGATTTTTCGTGAGGCTCTGCCTCACACTCCGCAAGGGGATAATCCCCTTGACCCTATTTGCCTGCGGCGCAGAAAAAGGAGAAAAGAATGGATATTTCGAGAAGATTGGAGTTAGTAGCAAATTTGGTTACGCATAATGTCATTGCGGACATTGGCACGGACCATGGCTATGTACCCATTTATTTATACAAAAAAGGGAAAATCAAGAAGGCCTATGCCTGTGATGTGCGGAAAGGCCCTCTGGAAAAATGTAAGCAAAACATTGCACTGTATGGTGCGGAGGATGTCATCGAGACTCGTCTCGGCAGCGGTCTGATTCCCCTGAAACCCGGCGAAGCGGAAACAGCGATCATGGCGGGGATGGGCGGGATGCTCATCGTACATATTCTGGAGGATAGCCCCGAAGTGGCAGAGAGCCTCAAGGAACTGGTGCTGTCCCCTCAGCGGGATTTCCATGAGGTACGAAGATATCTGCATAAAATCGGTTTTTCCATCAAAGAGGAGCATATGCTGAAAGAGGATGGGAAGCCCTATGTGCTGATGAGATGCGAAAAAGGCGAAGAAATATATGACAGGGAGATCGATTATCTCTACGGCAAACTGCTGCTGGAGAAAAAAGACCCTGTTTTAAAAGAACTGATTTTGCATGAAGAAGGAAAATACAGCCGACTTTTCGATAACCTGAAGGGTAACCCTACGGAGAACGCCCAGAAGCGTCTGCCTGAGGTGGAAGAAAAGCTGGCTCTGATGAGGGAGGCATTGGCATGTCTGTAAAAGTAAAGGATATCATGGGCGTGATGGAAACCATCGCCCCGAAAAGACTGGCGGAGGGCTGGGATAATGTGGGCCTTGCCATTGGTGACCCTGAAAGGGAAGTGACAAAAATTTTGGTGGCACTGGATGTGATCGATCCCGTTGTGGAGGAAGCAAAAGAAATCGGTGCTCAGATGATCGTGACCCATCATCCCATGCTGCTGTTCAAGAAAATCGAAAGTATTACGACCCAGAATGCATTGGGAAAACGCATTTATAACCTGATCGAAAACGGTATTTCTGCTTTTTCCGCCCATACCAATCTGGATATCGCCAAAGGAGGTACAAATGATGTGCTGGCGGAACTGGCAGGCTTGGAAAACATTGAATTGCTGGAGGAAACATGGGCACAGGCTTTCAAGAAAATCGTGGTTTACGTTCCTGTTGGTCATGAAGATGCGGTGAGAAATGCCATGTGCGAAGCTGGTGCGGGGCATATCGGGGCATATTCCCATTGTACCTTTGGTGCCCAGGGCAAAGGAACTTTCCTGCCGCTGGAAGGCACAAATCCCTTCTTAGGCGAACAGGGAAAACTGGAAGTGGCCGATGAAATCAGACTGGAAACCATCGTGCCTGCAGAACAGGTGAATAGTGTAGTGAAAGCAATGATCGCTGCTCATCCTTATGAAGAAGCGGCTTACGATATTTACCCCGTGGAACAGAAGGGAAAAACAGAAGGCATTGGCCGTATTGGTGAACTGCCCGAGGCGGTGCCTTTCAAAGAATTTGCAGCGATGCTGAAGGAAAAACTGGGGTTGGACGCCATTCGTCTGGTGGGTGACCCCGAAAAAATGGTGAAAAAAGTTGGTCTTTGCACCGGCGCTGGGGTAAGCTTCACTTCCCTTGCTGCAGCCAAAGGCTGTGATGCTTATCTGACAGGTGATATCAAATACCATGAAGCCCAGGAAGCCATCGAAAAGGGCATCGCTGTAGTGGATGTGACCCATTATGCCAGCGAA
>JAFRZQ010000105.1 GCA_017442465.1 Anaerotignum sp.
CACCTGAATATTCGCAACGTCTTCCGCAAAATTCAGGAACGAAGGCGAAATTTTATTCAGATCCAATGGATAAGAGAAATTCCCCTTGGAACTTTCCTTAGCTGATATCATGATCTCCTTCAGTGAACGAAGGGCACGAATGAAAAGATACATGCAGAACACATTGAACAGCACAAGGCCAACACCAAACAGCAGGGCCACCCTGAATTGCCCATACAATGATGCCAGAATCATTGCGCCCATAATAGCACAGTTTCCCAGCCCATAGCAAAGCATAACGATCACCATCCAGCCGCGGAAGGTCTTTCCTGTAAACAGATCGCTCATTCGGCGGATGGAAACAGAAACCCATGTATTACGGAAAAAGCTTCTGTCCTTGACCTGTCGCGTTACAGAAAGGACATAGCTGAGCCCGATCCCTACCGCCGCCAGATACAGTACACCCATTATGGTTGCAAACACATAGTTCCAGAAAGCCACGTTCCCCTGCAGGATCATATCCATCAGGGCTGAAGATACCATAAAACTGATCCCTGCATACAGAAGAACCAGCAGAAAATGGATCTCGTTATAAATGCGGTCAACTGCCATGAAAGTGACCTTACCGCCCTTTTCCCTCTGTCCTGTTACACGCATCAGATGGATCAGACAAATAACGGCTCCCAAAAGAGATGCAAAAAATACACCAAACAGGATCGGCAGACTATGTTTTGCATAGTTGAAATCCTGCCACATATCATAAAAAGCATCCCCCGGCACCATCGGATCACGGATGGCACCAACAAACTTATAATTGCTGTTTTCCAGGATCGGATTCACATATGTATTAAAATGATAGGGATTATCCACCAGATGGTCACTGCTGAATCCCGCAGAAAGCACCAGCGTACGTTCTGCCTTCTCGATTTCCGCCCTGGAAGCATTTCCGCCTACCACATTGCCCTTTTCATCCTCTACATAATATAAAAAGTTCTCCATCCCTTCCAGATAGCGCACACTGTTCTTATATTCATCCAGCTGTCTTTGGATATACATTTTATAGTAAGAAGGCAGGCGGGCCTCAACCAATGTCTGATATTCAGACAGGTTCTCCTGCAGACTTTCCGGAATCGTTCCGTAAATGGCCAGCCCGTCATAGTTCTCATTGATCTCCGTATTGCCGGTAATAACACCGTCTATAATGCCATAATACCGTTTGAAACCACTGATCAGTTCCTCTCTGTCTACGAATTCGCCTGCTTCTATCCGTTCTTCATTCTGATAATATATATCAGCCAGAACGACCTGGTCGATCGTTTTATTATAGAAATCCTCAAACTCTCCGGTTTCATATACGTTATCCGCATTGATCACATCCAGGTTCCATTCCTTTGAAATATTCACCCATACTACACCGCAGAAAAAGATCGAAACAGCGCAGGCGAAAAAGAGAAACGTCCCAAAGACCTTCCACTTCGTCTGAAATGCTTTAGATTTTTTCGATTTTATAGCCAATGCCCCACACCACCTTCAGATATCTGGGTTCTTTTGGATTGATCTCAATTTTTTCACGAATGCGTCTGATATGTACAGAAACCGTATTTTCCGGTGCAAAAGACTGCTCATTCCATACTTTTTCATAAATTTCATCGATGGAAAAGACCTTTCCCGCATTTTCCATCAGAAGCTGCAGAATGCCGTATTCCGTTGCTGTCAGGCGGATCAGTTCTCCTTCCACCCTTACCTGTTTGGCATCTTTATCCAACTCAATGCCGCCAATGCGAATGATGTTATTCTTTTCTGCGATACTACCCAGAGCCGTATAGCGGCGCATATGGCTTTTCACGCGGGCCATCAGTTCCAAAGGATTGAAGGGCTTGGTGATATAATCATCCGCACCGAAATTCAACCCCAGGATCTTATCTGTATCCTCAGACTTGGCAGACAGGATAATGATGGGAATATTCAGATTTTCTCTGATTTTCACTGTTGCCTGCAGCCCATCCATCCGAGGCATCATGATATCCAGCAGGATCAGGTGGATCTCATTTTCTTCCAGTGCCTGCAGTGCCTCCAGCCCATTATAGGCCTTGATCACATGATAGCCCTCCTGTTTCAGATAAATTTCAATGGCATCCACAATGCTCTTATCATCATCACAAACGAGAATATTAAATCGTTCCATGTTTTTCCCTCCCCAAAAGAATATTCTATTTATTATACCATATTTCCTGTTTCTTTCATAAAATACGACAGACTTCCATACTTTTCATTTATTATCATACCATATCCAGGCTGCAAATAGTGAATTCTAATCCTTACAATTTTCTTAACGTTTTTATTTATAAAAAAGTTCCACAAAAGTTTTTGAAAAAATACAAAAAAGAAGTTGACATTTTTTTAATTATGCTATATACTAATCTTCGTTGCGGGTCACTAGCTCAGTCGGTAGAGCACTGGACTTTTAATCCAGGTGTCCCGGGTTCGAGTCCCGGGTGACTCACTTTAAGACCAAGGTTCATACCTTGGTCTTTCTTATTTCTATAGAAAGCAGGTGCTTTTTTATGGCAAAAGATATGACCACAGGCTCTCCCGCCAAGCAGATCCTATTATTTTCCATCCCTCTGCTGATCGGGAACCTGTTTCAGCAATTTTATAATATGGCAGACGCCTTTATTGTAGGCCGTACTCTGGGTTCCGATGCCCTTGCAGCCGTGGGCTGCACCAACGGCATCAACTTTCTTATCCTCGGCCTTGCCACAGGCTCCACAGCCGGCATGGCTATCGAAACGGCTCAGCGCTTCGGTGCACAGGATTACGAAGGGGTAAAACGCAGCTTTGCCGTTTCCACTCTCATCAGTATTCTCCTGACTATTATCCTGACAGTACTTGGTATCCTCGCCACAAAGCCTTTACTAAGACTGCTGCATACACCAGCAGATATTTTTGATGATGCCTACCGTTATTTCATCGTTATCATGGCAGGCACCGTTTCCTGTCTGCTGTTCAATCTGATGAGCAATATCATGCGTGCTGTAGGCGACAGTATCAGTCCGCTGATCTTCCTTATCATTGCCTGTGTGCTGAACATCATTCTGGACTATGCTTTTATCCTTGGCCTTGGCATGGGCACAGAAGGTGCCGGTATCGCCACAGTCCTGGCACAGTTTCTGTCCGGGCTGCTTTGCGTATTCTATGTAAAACGGAAGGTACCTGTCCTGCAGATCAACAGAACACATTTCCGCTGTACCGCAGCTGAATGGCGCCGTCATCTGCATCTGGGCCTGCCTATGGGCTTTCAGTCCTCTATCATTGCCATTGGTATCGTTGTTGTACAGTTTGCCCTCAACACCCTTGGCACAACAGAAATCGCCGCCTATACCGCTGCCATGAAACTGGATAATTTTGGTGTTCTGCCTCTGATGAGCTTCGGTATCGCCATGGCTACCTATGTTGGCCAGAACCACGGTGCAAACAAACTCCACCGCATCCGTCAGGGCATTTTCCAGTGCAGTATCATCTCTGTGACTTTCGCCCTTGTGATCGGCGCTATCGATATCCTTTGGGGAGATGTTCTTTCCGCTATTTTCCTGTCCGGAGATACCGCAGCTATCAAGCTGTCCCATGAATGTCTCATCATCAATGGCGCGTGTTACTCTCTTCTGGCACTGCTGTTCATATTCCGCTATTCCCTGCAGGGGCTTGGACACAGTTTCGTGCCAACCGTTGCAGGCATAGCCGAACTGATCATGCGAAGTGTCTGTGCCATCGCCCTTACCTCTGTCATCGGCTATACAGGCACCTGCATCGCCAATCCCCTGGCATGGATCGGCTCTCTGATCCCTTTGAGCCTTGCCCTCATCCCCATTCTCAGACGCATGCCAAAGCACGCTTTGGATGAAGAAACCCCATAAAAATATCCCGCATCTTCTGATGCGGGATTTCCTTTTTATTTCTGTTTCAGCAGTTCAGGATATTCTCTTTCCATATTGACTTCTTTCATATCATAACCACGAATTCCCTCTGCAGGATCATCTGTCAGGGCTTCTCTGCCGAACTGATCGATCCGCAGGATTCCTCTTGCATCGTGGAAAACAGATGAAGCACCGTTGGTGCAGCCATGCCTGCAGACCATACCTTCGATAAAGTTTTCCGGCAAACGGCCAAAGGATGCCAGTTTCATGACTTTGATACATTCATCGATACCATCACATCGGATCGGATTGATCTCTGTATCCAAACCTTCCAGTTTTGCTACCCGGCGTACACTTTCTGCCACACCACCGGTTCTGGCAAAGATACGGCCATAGGAAGAAGGATCTCCTGCGTTCAATTCCGGCAGATTTGCCAGGTCCAGATCCTTTCCGTCAAACATGGCCCGCAGTTCTTCAAATGTAAGTACATAATCGATCACACCCTGCAGATCAGGCTGTTTGATCTCTACCTTCTTTGCTGTACAGGAGCCAATGAAAACGACTCTTGCCCTGGGATCTTTCGCCCGGATGGCTCTGCCAATGGCGATCATAGGAGAAACGGTTGTGGAAACATGATCCATCAATTCTGGATAATTCTTGCTCACATAATCCACAAAGGCAGGACAGCAGGATGTGGTCATCCATTTCTTTTCTGCAATGGTTTCTGCAAATTCCTTTGTTTCCGCAATGGCAACCATATCTCCGCCAATAGCAGCTTCCACCACATCATAGAATCCCAGTTCCTTGATACCGGCAAACACCTGCCCCACCTTTACCCCATCAAACTGGCTGGCTACTGCAGGCGACACAACTGCATACACATGATATGTCGTATTATTGAAAGAATTTCGCAGAAGATTCAGTACATTCATTACAAAAGACTTATCTACAATAGCACCAAAAGGACACTGGTGTACACAGGCACCACAGGAAATGCATTTATCATGGTCGATCACTGCTTTTCTGTTTTCATCCATTTTTACTGCCCCAACCGCGCAGGAACGCATACAAGGACGCATGACTTCGCTGATGGCACCAAAGGGGCACACTGCTTTACAGCGGCCGCACTCAATACAAAGTTCCTGATTGATATATGCTCTGTGATTGACGATAGAGATTGCACCTCTCGGGCATACTTCCTGACATTTATGGCCCAGACAGCCACGGCAGGAATCGCTGACTACAAAACGATCCAAAGGGCACTCATCGCAGGCAGAATCCAGCACATTGATGATGCGGTCATCTTTTGTCGGTTCCAATACCAGATGTACACGGTCTTCGATGATATGACGTTCTTTATAAATACAGCAGCGAAACATCGCCTTGGGGCCAGGAATGATCGCCTCAGCGATATCCCTTTTCAGGAAAGGATCATTTACCAGCGTACCGCTGAAAAATCGATTTGCCACTTCTTTATTTACCAGGTACTTGATATACTGTACATTACTTTCGAAATTTTTCATTATCTTCCCACCCCCACAATCAGAAAACAATTATGATAAAAAACAAAGGCGCACGCCCAAAAAATTGCTATACAGTTCTGGTGCGTACGCCATACATTCTCTTCTTTCTTTTACTTTTCACAGGATTTTACAATTTCTCCCTTTTCTGCCATTCTAGCACAGAATCATTTCGCATGCAAGTTAATTTCCTGTATTCCCTTTTCTTTTTCCAGCGGGATGGAGATACGTATCGTCGTTCCTTCTCCAAGGACACTTTCCAAAGACACTTTGCCTTCATGCAAGGCCGCCCCATGCTTCACGATAGAAAGTCCCAGGCCTGTCCCTCCATTTTCCGCAGATCGGCTGGCATCCACCCGATAAAAACGTTCAAAAATACGTTCCTGCTCCTCTTTGGCAATACCGATCCCCGTATCTGCCACCTCCAGAACCGCATTTCTGTTTTCTTCCCGCAATGTCATCTGTACTTCCCCCTGAGGGTGGTTATAGCGGATCGCATTATCACAAAGATTATAGATCATTTCCATCAGCACAGGCTTCACGCCAAACACCTGCAGCGGTGCAGCATTTGCCATCAGACGCACATTTTTCTTATCCGCCGTTGGCTGCAAACGTTCCTTCACTTCCAGCACGAGAGCATCCAGTTCCACCCATTCCTTTTCCAGAAAACTATCCTTTTCATCCAGCTTGGAAAGCTTGATGATATCCTGGATCAGAGCAATGAGCCGCTGGGCTTCATCGTATATTTTTCCTGCAAAATTGCCCATATCCTCCGGACGAACCATGCCGCTTTTCATGATTTCCGCGAAGCCGGAAATGGAAGTCAGAGGCGTTTTCAATTCATGAGAAACATTGGCGGTAAATTCTCTGCGCAGTTTTTCTCTGCCTTCTTTTTCCGTCGCATCAAACAAAACGAGGATGACCCCTGCGTTTTCTCCGTCACGGAAAACGGGATTGGCAAATAGTTCGCATACCCTTCCGCCGATTTTCAGTTTTTCTTCCCGATGTTCCCCCTTCAGTGCTGCTTCCACCCCCCGGCGGAAGGTTTCACTGCGGTTCAGCTGAAACACATTCTGCCCTTCCTTCACTTTGGAAATCCCCAGAAGTCGAAGTATCCCTTCATTATAAGAAAGGACATCTCCTTCTGCATCCAATACCAACAGCCCTTCCTGCATATTGGCTGTAATGGTATCAAATTCTTCTTTTCGGCGTTTCAGTTCCGCCATCTGCTGGTGAATCTCTCGATTCTGGACGGAAATTTTACGCAGAAGCGGTGTCAGTTCATCATAAATCACTGCCTTTTCCGGATGCTCCAGATCGATCTGGTTGATGGGATTCGTGATATTTTTCGCCGTCTGAAAAGCGATCAGCGCAGAAAACCCGCCCACCAGAAGCAGCATGACGATCAGGGGATAGACCGCCTGCAGAAACAACGCAAGGATGCCCTTGGATTCCAAAGAAAGACGCACAACACTGCCATCCTGCAGTCTGAGAGCATAATACCATGTTTTTTCCGAAAGGGTATCCGAATGGCGTTCTTCCTCGCCGCTGCCCGTACGGAAAGCCTCCTGCACTTCCTTACGGTCGGCATGGTTTTCCATTTCATCCTTCTCCGCCACAGAATCATACAGAACAGCACCATCAGGTGCGATCCAAGTCATACGGGTGTCATCCAGAGGGCCTACCTGTTCCAGATATTCCATGCCCTGCATTTCAATGCCAGAGGCAACATAAGCCGCCTCTCTGCGCAGTTCGTTTCTCTTTTCCTCGGAGGAAAAATTATACATGACCCCCATGATGAGGGTAGAAACACAGAGCATTACCGCAAAGGCTACCGTAAAAATAGAACGAAAGATACGATTCGTCATACTTTCCCACCTACTTTATAACCTACACCACGAACGGTTTCGATATATTCCCCGCAGACACCCAGCTTCTGGCGCAGGGTTCGGATATGTACGTCTACGGTTCTGTTTTCTCCGTCAAATTCATAACCCCAGACGCTGTTTAAGAGTTGATCGCGGGTCAGCACCTTGCCCTTGTTTTCCATAAGAAGGCACAAAAGGTCAAATTCCTTCAGGGTCAGGGTCACATTTTCTCCGTTTACCTTTACTTCATGTCTGGTTTTATTCACAGAAAGACCACCCACAACGATACTGTCGTCATCATCCTTTTCCACGCGGCGCAGCAGTGCTTTCACACGGGCAAGCAGTTCCATCATACTGAAAGGTTTTGCCACATAGTCGTCGGCGCCGTTTTCCAGCCCCATGACCTTATCGTATTCACTGCTTTTTGCCGTTAAAAGAATAATCGGCATTTTCTTTGTTTTCGGGTCGTTTCTCAGTTTTTTCAATATGCTGATGCCATCCTCTTCCGGCAGCATCAGGTCCAACAGCACCAGATCCGGCAACTGCATTTCCATTCCATGCCAAAAAGCGGAAGGCTTATCGAATCCTTCCGCCTGAAAACCTGTGCTCTGCAGGGTATAGGCCACCAGTTCACGGATGCTGTTGTCATCTTCTACCAAATAAATCAGCATTTCGCTCACTCCTTAAATCAGGGACTGTTCATTGATCATCAGTTTGAACGTCAACCCCAGTTTTTCTGCCGCCTTACGGCACATCACCATACGCTGTAAGAAAATTTCGAAATAATCCATGACAGAGCTGTAATGGGTATCAACAGACAGCTTCAGTTTGATGAGGCTATGCTCCTGATTGATCTTCAGCACGGATTTTTCCACGGAATAATTTACCCTGTCGTGGATATCGAAGGTCTGCTGATCCTGATTGCGGACACGGCTGCGGCGTACGTCAGATTTATCCGCCAAGATGAGGGCTGCCGCAATATCATTTACGGGCACACCTGTACCTTCGTCATGGTTGCCGATGGCTGTGACGATGGTCGCCACATCCTCCGCGGGCATCCCCATTTCATCCAGAATGCGGAATGCCATGATGGCACCGGACTGGGCATGCTCGGAACGGTTGATCAGGTTACCGATGTCATGCAGATAGGCTGCGATCATGCCCATTTCCACATCATGGGCGGAATAACCCAGCGTTTCCAGAATATATCTTACCGTTTCCGCCACCCTTGTCACATGGGCAAAGGAATGCTCCGTAAAGCCCAGTGCTGCCAGGGATTCGTCCGCCCGCTGGATATATACCTTGATTGCTTCGCTTTGTCTGATTTTTTCGTAAATTTCCAAATTTTATCTCTCCTCTTCCGCCACGACGTGCTGCCCTGTGATGGAAAACTCGACCCATTCTGCGATATTGGTCGCATGGTCACCGATACGTTCCAGATATTTGGCGATCATCAGAAGGTCGATACAGCATTCGCCGTTATTCTGATCTTCGCCGATCAGGCTGATCAGTTCCGTTTTCACCTGATCGAACAGATCATCCACCACATCGTCATATTTCATTACGGAACGAGCCAGTTCCAGATCCTTCTTTACAAAAGCATCTACAGCATCTGTTACCATCTTTACTGCTGCCCTTGCCATATCCTGAATATGGAGTCTGCTCTGGGTGTCAAAATCACAGAGATTCGCCATGATCTCTGCAATATCCCCTGCCTGGTCGCCGATACGTTCCATATCGGAAATCATTTTCAGGGCAGAGGAAATGGCTCTCAGGTCTCTTGCCACAGGCTGCTGCTGCAGCAAAAGGCGCATACAGAAGGTCTCAATGTCCCGTTCCATTCTATCGATTTCGTTGTCTTTTTCAAAAACAGTCTGCACCACAGACTTATCATATCGGATGAGGGCAGAAACAGAAGCTGTGATGGCTTCTTCACACAAAGCCCCCATCTTGATCAGTTCCACATTCAGCTGCTCCAGCTGAGAATCAAAACGACTGCGTACCATAACTTAACCAAACCTCCCTGTGATATAATCTTCTGTTCTCTTGTCTTTTGGCATGGAGAACAGGTTCTCTGTCTTGTCAAATTCCACCACTTCGCCAAGAAGGAAGAAGGCTGTGTTATCGGAGATACGCGTCGCCTGCTGCATGTTATGCGTCACCATGATAATAGTGTAATCTTTTTTCAGTTCCAATGCAAGTTCTTCGATTCTGGAAGTGGAAATGGGGTCCAGTGCGGACGTGGGTTCGTCCATCAGGAGGACTTCAGGCTGCACCGCCAGAGCACGGGCGATACAAAGTCTCTGCTGCTGCCCGCCGGACATACCCAGAGCATTC
>JAFRZQ010000106.1 GCA_017442465.1 Anaerotignum sp.
ACTAATATTTAAGCACAAACAATAGCCAAAGTCAATCCGTTTTCACAATCAGGAATTTCAAAATCAACCAAAAACGCCCCTGAAAAACTGCATATTTTGAACAAAAGTACCCGAAGCTCGCCAGACGGGTCAGGAACGCTCCAATACCACGCCAAAAATTGTACTTATTTTCGTACAATCCATGCCATGAATTTTGTTCAGAAATTATTTTTTCAGTCCTGTTTTAACAGAACTTTAACGATCTTTTTTCCTCTTTCCCGGTCTTTTTCAGAAAATCAAAAAATAGCAGAATTTTTCCGCATCTTTTCATAACATTTCCCGTTAGTTTATGATATACTTAAGAATAATGGATTTTTGTGCCCACCGAAGCACAAAAACTGCAGCGACCACTATCATTTTGAAACAGACAGGGTGTGAACTATGGAAACGATCAAAGGCATTTTCGGCAATCTGGGGATCACAGAATTTGCAAGGCCCTCCCTTGGCTTTACAGATATCCTGGATATCCTGATCGTCGCTTACATTATTTATAAACTGATCTTCTGGATCAAGGAGACCCGTGCATGGGTGCTGTTCAAGGGTATTCTGGTGATTTTTGCATTGGCAGCAGTGGCAACGCTGCTGAAGTTGAACACCATCCTCTTTATCCTTTCCAACACCATCTCCGTTGGTATCATCGCCGTTATCGTCGTGTTCCAGCCGGAGCTGAGAAAGGCACTGGAACAGCTGGGCAAGGGTAAATTCATCAGCTACTTCATCCGAAACAACGAGGAAACCGATGATAAGGCAAATCAGCGCACTGTGGATGAGATCGTGAAAGCCGCAGAAAAAATGGGTTCTGTGAAAACCGGTGCCCTCATCCTCATTGAGCAGGAAGTTCCCCTGGGCGACCTGGAACGTACCGGTATCCCTATCGATGCCATCGTCAGCAGTCAGCTCCTCATCAATATTTTCGAACACAATACCCCTCTGCACGACGGTGCCGTGATCGTGCGTCATAACCGGGTGGCAGCGGCGACCTGCTTCCTCCCCCTGACCGACAGCAACGAGATCAGCATGGAACTGGGCACCCGCCACAGAGCAGCCATCGGTGCCAGCGAAGTTTCCGACGCTTATGTCATCGTTGTTTCCGAAGAGACCGGCTCCATTTCCGTGGCAAGGGGCGGTGTGCTTTACCGCAACCTGACAGCCAGCCAGCTGAAAAGCATGATCTCTCAGCCCCAGAAAGAAACCGGCAAAAAAACGCTGGCTACCATTTTGAAAGGACGGCAGGATAAAGAATGAATCGATTTCAGGAATATATAATGAAAGATATCGGCTGGAAACTGCTTTCCGTTGCCATTGCCGCCATCATGTGGTTTATGGTCATCAACATCACCCAGCCCGTAGATACCAGAAGTTACAGCAGGCCCCTGGTCATCCAGAATATGGAGTCCCTTTCCGACCGCGGCCTGACCGCAGGCAATCTGGAAGAACTGAAAACAATGAAGATCACCGTCAAGGTAAAGGCCCAGAGAACTGCTCTGGACCGACTGAGCCAGAACCCCGAATGGATCCAGGCTTCCGTAGACCTTTCTGAGCTCTCCTATGCAGTCAACGGTGACATCGTTGCCCTGCCTGTCAATGTTTCCGTACAGGGCGGCAACACCTATGGCATCAGCAGCAAGTCTCCTTCTGTTGTGGAAATTGCCGTGGAAACCATGTCCAATAAGGAACTGCCCGTGGAAGTAAAACTGAACGGAGAACTGGAAGAAGGTACCTATCTGTCTGAACCTACCCTCAGCACAGAAACGGTTACTGTTTCCGGCCCCGCCTCTCTGGTGAGCCGTGTATCCTTCGTCCGCGCCAATGTGGATGCAGAAGTGATCACAGAAAACCCCACCATCCAGGCAAAGCTTCTCTGCTACGATTCCCAGGGCATGGAAGTGAGCGGCGTTGTTCTCAGCACAGAAGAAATCACCGTCTCCTATGCACTGCATGATATGAAACAGGTACCTATCCAGGTAGAACTCGTCGGCACCCCCGCCGTTGGCTATCAGGTGAGCAGTGTCTTCTGCAGCCCCCAGTATGCTGCTGTGACAGGTGCCCCTGAAGACCTGGAAAACCTGCTCTTCCTGCAGATGGACAGCATCATCGTGACCGGCCTGACCTCTTCCGTCACAGAAACCTTCAATCTGATAAATTATCTGCCGGAAGGCATTTCCCTGGCAGAAGAAGATGATGGCATCATCACCATTACGGTAGAGATCGAAGCCCAGGCTCATAAACAGCTGGTCCTGCCCAGCAGCTCCCTGACACTCCTTGGCCAGGAAGAGGGCAAAACCTACAACATTCCCGACAATGCCCATATCACCATCACCGGTGAAAATCTGGAGGGCATCCGCGGGGATGACCTGCAGGGTACCATCCATGTAAATGGTCTTTCCGAAGGGGAACACAGAGTTCTGATCCATGTGGATCTGCCCCAGGGCATGATCCTGAACCCTTCTTATATCACAGTCACCGTTAAGGATGTTTCCGCATCCGCACAATCATAATGGAGGAATCTGAAATGGCTAGATTATTTGGTACAGACGGCGTAAGAGGCGTTGCCAATACAGAACTGACAGGCGATCTGGCATTCCGTTTGGGCAGAGCCGGCGCATATGTGCTGACAAAAGAAAAGAAACACGCACCCCGCATTCTGGTGGCAATGGATACCAGAATCAGCGGCGATATGCTGGAAAGCGCCCTGGTGGCAGGCATCTGCTCCGTAGGCGCCCACGCAGTAGTGGCAGGGGTGATCCCCACTCCCGCCGTGGCGTATCTGGTAAGAAAATACCGCCTGGATGCCGGTGTTATGATCTCCGCATCCCATAACCCCGTGGAATATAACGGCATCAAATTTTTCGACAATCAGGGCTACAAGCTCAGTGACGAACTGGAAGATGAGATCGAAGATATCCTCATGAGCCGCCCTGAGATCCTGCCCTCCCCTACCGGCATCGGCCTGGGCACAAAGGGCTATGCCGAAGAAGCACTGGATGATTACCTGGCATTCCTGACAAAAACAACAAAAGAAAGATTCGGCGGCATCAAAGTTGCACTGGACTGTGCAAACGGTGCTGCATATAAAGCAGCTCCCCTGGCCATGCTTGATCTGGGGGCACAGCTGTGCATCATCCACAACGA
Source organism: Anaerotignum sp. (assembly GCA_017442465.1). GTDB lineage: Bacteria > Bacillota > Clostridia > Lachnospirales > Anaerotignaceae > Anaerotignum_A. The sequence continues at coordinate 3,172 of JAFRZQ010000106.1, forward strand.
CCCCGACGGCACAAACATCAACGATAAATGCGGTTCCACCCACATGGATGACCTGAAAAAACTGGTGGTGGAAAACGGCGCGGATATCGGCTTTGCCTTCGACGGCGACGCTGACCGCTGCCTGGCAGTGGATGAAAAGGGCGAACTGATCGACGGCGACAAGATCCTTGCCATCTGCGGTCTGGATATGAAGCAGAGAGGCGAGCTGAAAAAAGATACCATCGTCGGCACAGTCATGTCCAATCTGGGGCTGATCATGATGGGCAGAGAAAACGGTATTGATATCCTGCAGACAGCTGTAGGGGACAGATATGTTCTGGAACGCATGCTGGCAGATGATTACAACATCGGTGGCGAGCAGAGCGGTCATGTGATCTTCTTAGACCATAACTCCACAGGTGACGGTGTTCTGACCGCCATCCAGCTGCTCAGCGTACTGAAACGCAGCGGCAAAAAAGCCTCCGAGCTGGCAAATATCATGCAGGTGATGCCTCAGGTGCTGGTAAATGCCCGTGTGAACAATGCAAAGAAAAACAGCTATATGGATGACGAAGTGGTTCGCAAAGGCATCGAAGAACTGGAAAAGGAATTTTCTCAGGACGGCCGCGTACTCATCCGTACTTCCGGCACAGAACCTCTGGTGCGTGTCATGATCGAAGGCAAGGACATCGAAAAGATGGATAAAGCCGCAAGAAAACTGGCATCTCTCATCGAAGAAAGACTGAAATGAGAAAATATTCGCTGAAATCCTGATTTCAGCGAAATAAGTCTTCGTAGCTCAGCAGGATAGAGCGTCCACCTCCTAAGCGGAAGGCCGTGGGTTCGAATCCCGCCGGGGACAATAGAAAAAGCCGAAAACCTCGAAAGGTTTTCGGCTTTTTTATTTGCGTCTCACACAGAAAGAAAATCCGTATCAAAGGTCATAAAGTTCATAAAAACG
>JAFRZQ010000107.1 GCA_017442465.1 Anaerotignum sp.
GGCAGAAGAAGCATTGCATGCGGCTCTGTGGGACTATGCCCAGAAAAATAACATTGTTATTGACGGTCTAAAGCCTCCCGTGGAGGATGTGGAAGAACTGCATCACCACGAGTGATAGAAGAACTGTTGATATAACTCATAGTAATACTCCCTTATAAATTCCAAAAAGAAGCCCCTCTCGAAAGAGCGGGGCTTCGCTTTGTCTTATTTTAATGTAGCTGCGTAAGCATTGAGGAGGGCCTCCAAACCTTCCTCGGCAGTGCCGTTGTTTTCCGCAATGGCTTCTGCTGCCGCTGTGTAAAGGGGTAGACGTTCTTCATACAGTTTTAAGGTTGCTGTCTTGTCCGGGGCAAGGGGCCTGCCATGTCCGCTCTGCAAGAGTTCTGCATCCCGCTTCAGCCAGATGATGTGCCCGTTCCGTTTCAGATATTCCACATTTAATGGATTTTTTACGATACCGCCGCCGGTAGAAATGACCAGATTATTCTGTGCGGAAAATTCATGTAAGACTTCTGTTTCGATTTCTCGGAAGGCTGCTTCTCCTTCCTGTGCAAAGAAGTCAGCGATAGGCATGCCGATCCGTTTCACGATTTCTTCATCTGTATCTACAAAGGCCTTGCCCAGTTTTTTTGCGGCTTTTCTGCCCAGGGAGGTTTTTCCGCCGCCGCTCATGCCAATAAGAACGAGATTGGAACGTTCTTTTACCAGACCTGCATGGATCTCATCAATACGATTGTCCTCAATTTTCGTGTCCAGAAAAATTTCTGCGGCATATTTTGCCTGTGCTACCAGCATTTCCAGGCCGCCGGCAGCGTTGATGCCGCGTTTCTCTGCTTCTATGATAAGCTGTGTCCGAAGCGGATTATAGACCACATCTGCCACGCCGCTGAGATTAGGGAATTTGTCCAAATCGATAGGGCAGTCATCCGCTTTGGGATACATACCCACGGGAGTTGTGTTCACGATGATCTCCGCATCAGTGTGGTTTTGATAGCATTCCTCATAAGTGATGGTTTCGGGATTTTCCTTATAATAAACCGTCAGGATTTCTTTTACCCCCAGTTCCTCCAGTACGGCAATGACTGCTTTGGAAGCACCGCCCTTGCCAAGCACGAGGGCTTTTTTATTCTGCACATCGATGCCATTATGCTGAAGCATATAGCGGAACCCGTAGAAGTCTGTATTGTAACCGGTCAGTTTTCCATCTCTGTTGACGATGGTATTCACTGCGCCGATCTTCATTGCGTGGGCATTCACTTCATCCAAATAGGGGATGACCGTTTCTTTATAGGGAATGGTCACATTGAGCGCAGAAAACTGTTTTTCTGTCATGAAAATATCCAGTTCTTCTTTTGTCAGGGGGATCAGGTCATATGTATAATCAGCCAGCTGTTCATGAATGATTTTAGAAAAGCTGTGTCCTAATTTTTCGCCGATCAGGCCATATCTCATAGGATTTCACCTCGCACCTTTTGTTTTCAAATAGGATAAACCCATTGGCAGATTTATGCAATGCTTTTTTATCAATGGAATTAAGAGAAATGTAATGTTTTTTCTATGCTTTCTATGGTAAGATAATACCATTAGGGGAAACAAATACAGTTTTGGAAATCAGGTGAAAAGATATGAGAAAATGGATGAAAAAATTGACCTCCGGATTGCTGTGTATCGCATTGGGAATGACGACCATTGCCGTTCAGGAGGTTTATGGGGCAGACAGTACGGATCTGCGTGCTGTGTGGATCTCTACGGTCTACAGTGCCGATTATCCTTCCGTAACAAATAATGAAGCAGCACAGAAAGCGGAATTTATTGAAAAACTGGAACAGGCACAGGCATTGGGGATGAATACAGTAGTCGTACAGGTGCGCCCCAAGGGGGATGCCTTTTATGAATCGGAATGGAATCCGTGGAGTGCGGTGCTGACGGGGGTGCAGGGGGTCGATCCCGGCTATGACCCGATGGGATTTATGATTGAGGAAACGCATAAGCGGGGCATGGAATTCCATGCATGGATGAACCCTTACCGTATCACTACATCCGGTACAGATTTGGCAGCCCTTTCTGCTGATAATATGGCAAGACAGCATCCTGACTGGATTTTAACGTATAACAACGCCATGTATTATAATCCTGCCAATGAGGATGTAAAGGATTATATCTGTGATACAGTGGAAGAAATCGTGGAAAACTATGATGTGGATGCCATCCACTTTGATGATTACTTCTATCCCTCCAATTATCCACTGCCCGAAGGAGGGGATAGAGACGGTGCGACTGCCAATGAACGCCGCGACCATGTCAATGACCTCATCAAGCAGGTGTATCGTACCATCAAAAAAGCCGATTCTTCTGTGGAATTTGGCATCAGCCCCATGGGTATCTGGAAAAACAGTACTTCCGATCCCGATGGCTCTGCCACAAGGGGCACCGAAGGCTATTATTCTGTGTTTGGGGATGCAAAAACATGGGTGGAAAAAGGCTGGGTAGACTATATCGTCCCTCAGATATACTGGGAACGGGGCAACGCCTATGCAGACTATGAAACGCTGGTGAAATGGTGGAGTGATGCGGTGAAAGGCACGGGAGTAGACCTGTATATCGGTCATGGCATCTATAAGGATGTTGTTGCTTCCGAAATAGAGGAGCAACTGAAAGTGAACGAAAAATATAATGTCAGCGGCAGTTTCTTTTTCAGCCTGCGGGACCTTCTGAATAACAGACAGGGCTGTGCGGATGCAGTCAAAGCGTATTATGAAGAAGTGGATAAACCTGAGGTTCCTGTCGTTCCTGACGTACCGGAAGTGCCTGTAACAGTAGAAAAGAAAGTGGCTTACGCCGCAAGGGCAAAGGTAACTGTAGATGGAAAGCCGGCGGAATTTCAGACCTATACCATTGATGACTATACATATTTCAAACTGAGGGATATTGCTTCTGCCATCAATGGCACATCCAAGCAGTTCATGACTTTCTGGGATGAAGGTACTCAGTCTATTCAACTGGTGCGCCGTGCGCCCTATACTTCCACAGGAAGCAGTGCAGTGGGAAAATATAGTGATACGATTGCGACTACATCCACAGCAAAACTGTATTGTGATGGTGTGAGAAAGAGTGTCAGTGCATATAC
>JAFRZQ010000108.1 GCA_017442465.1 Anaerotignum sp.
CATTGGGGAACACCCTATTTTTATTGTAATCCTGTTCTTTCTTTATATTGTGCTAAATCCGCATTCCAGCTTTCGCTGATGGCAGGGTCATTTCTGTGGTCAGGCAGGTCATAGTTTTCATCCAGCCAGTCTCCCAGCCAGTCAGAAACCTTGATGACACCTGTCAGGTTCATGTGACCATGATCGTAATAATCCACCTGAGGGTCTAAGCCCAGCTGACCCCTGTATTCCTCACGGTCAAGATCAAGATATACCGCACCATTTTCATTAGCAAAGGTTTCCACTGCCATGCTCTGCTCGTATGTCCATGCCATTTTCGGCAGATGCAGCAGCAAAACAGGGATATCCTTTTCCTTACACAGAGCGATGGATTTTTCGATATAGCTCCGGGCGTCAGCATTGAAAGCAGGCGCCGCTTCCCCAGTGGGAAGCATAAAGTTTTCGGGATATTCCTGAGGAGAAATATCTCTCAGATATACATTTCCTTTCTTGAAGGAATGTTCCATCAAAGGCTCCGGATCTGCTGTCCAGTCGATCTCTTTCCATCGGTCATGATAGCGCATCAGAGGGAAGGCATAGGACAGCATGGACTGTCTTTCATCCGCCGCTGTGACCTCGCGGATGATATCCAGTTTGTATTTGGACATCTTCATGCCATCCAGACCACGTCTTAAATCCCCTTCTCTTTCCGCATAATCATAGTCCAGGAAAATGTTATCGCAAAGAAGGACCACCAGTTCAGGGTTCTGGTATTTCAGAGATTCTGCCAGAAGCCCATAGGACACGGAAGGTGCCTGCAGGGCAGATGCACGGACATAGCCTGTAAAGCCATGCTCGTCCCACATCACCATGGGGGAAACACCCCTCAAAAGAGGGCTGCTGCCTACATAAAGTACGTCGATGGTATCTTTGGGTTCGCTGTAAAAGGCGTGTATTTCGTTGGATTCGTCGTCGTGGCGCATCAGCATATCCGTAGCATTGCCGAAGAGCATGGAAAACACCACCACGAAGGCTACACATCTTGTCATAATTTTCAAGCACTCTTTCTTATTCATATCAGAACCCCCTGTAAATAAAGTCGGCGGCGTCATAGTTCAAACCATAAACGCCAAAGAGGATCAGGGAGAACACAGCACAAAGATAGATGATCCAGCGGAAATACAGATTCTGCTTCGCCAGAGCCTCTCTTACCTTGATGCCGCTTTCCTGCATCAGGCTGACACAAAGCAGCACCAGACAGGAGAGGAACAGTACCCACAGGTCTTTACCATCCAGACCCATAGTCAGAAGTCCGCCGTTTAAGAGTACGTCCGTATCCCACCAGCGGAACAGGGAGACGATCATATAAGCCGCATAATACACGCTGTCTGCTCTGGTAATGATCTTACCGATGGCAACCAGGATCAGGGTACGGATCACCTGGAAAATACGCCAGCTGATACAGTCCGTACGGATGCCCAGCTTTTTCACCAGTTTCTGCAAAGGCTGTTCAAAGAGGATACCCAATACGATCAGCGTACCGTTATAGCAGCCGAAAACGATATATTTCCATTCTGCCCCGTGCCAGATACCAATGAGGAAGAAAATAATAAACTGAGGGATCAGTACAGGGATCAGTTTCCCGATGTAATTGCCCAAGAGTTTTCTGCATCGCTTGCCCAGTCTGGAGAAAAACTTGGACAGGGACAGAGGATAGAACACATAATCACGGAACCATGCGCCCAGAGTGATGTGCCATCTGCGCCAGTAATCAGGGATGGATGTCGCCAGATAAGGGCGTTCAAAGTTCTTATCCAGAGTTACACCAAAAATCTGCGCCGCACCGGTGGCAATATCGATGCCGCCGGAGAAATCGCCGTAGATCTGGATGGCGTAAACCAAGGCCGCCACCGCCACATAAGTACCGCCGTAAACATCCGGTGCACCAAAGGCCGTATCCACTAGGATCGCCGCCCTGTCCGCAATGACCATTTTCTTGAATGCCCCCCACAGCATCAGCTGTACGCCGAATTTGATGCGGGTATAGGAAAACTCATTGGGACGGAAGAGCTGCTCCGCCAGTGTGCCAAAACGGGAAATAGGCCCCTGCACGATCTGGGGGAAGAAAGAAATGAACAGTGCCAGTTTGAAGAAATTTCGTTCCGGCTCCTGTTTTTCTCTGTATACGTCGATCAGATACCCCATGGACTGGAAGGTATAGAAAGAAATACCCAGAGGCAGTAAAAACTGGAACACAGGCAGTTCTGTGCCCACGCCGAATTTCGCAAACAGTGCGTTCAGGTTGCTTGTCACAAACCCGGAATATTTCAGCACCGCCAGAATCCCCAGATTGAACAATACCGTAGGGATCAGAATCCGTTTTTTCTTCTTGGCAAAATTGGCCTTCCACGCCTTTTTGCCTTCTTTATCCAGTTCTGCCTTCGCTTCATTGAAGGCGATCTTGTTTTTCGCTGCCATATCGCCGATCTTTACCGTTGCCAGATATGTGGTGATGGTCGTCGCCAGGAGGTAAACAAAAATCTTACCACCGGAGATAAAATAAAACACATAGTTAGCAACAAAAAGCGTTACCCATCGGCAACGCTTCGGTGTCAGGAAATATGCTGCGGCAGCCAATACAAGAAAAACGATAAATCGAAATGATGTAAATGCCATTACCGCTACTCCTTAGTCTTACAATATATCAGTCTTCCATCAGGTTCTGAACCAGAGCCCAGATCGCTTCTACGGAATTGAAGTTTTCAGGAACGATGTCATCAGCGCCGATTTCGATGTCGTATTCATCGCACAGTTCGCCAACCAGAGAAACGATATCGAAGGAATCCAGTTCGCCGCTGTCTACCAGTTCTTTGTTTTCTTCAAAATCTACGTCAGGTCTCAGTTCTGCCAGAATTTTCAATAATGCTTCCATAATCCTTTTCCTTTCTCACACTCAAATTTTCACACACTTATTTTTTCAACATCACCGGAGCGATCCTGCCATCGGGCAGAAAGCCCAGTGCTTCATACATTCTTAATGCAGGGGGATTATCCTCCCTGACCCAAAGCTGGAATTTTGCCACTTCATCCCGTTCCAGAGAGATCCAGTCTCTTACGAGGGAATTTCCGATGCCCTTTCCTCTGCCTTCGGGAGAAACCACGATCTGCCAGAGGA
>JAFRZQ010000109.1 GCA_017442465.1 Anaerotignum sp.
ACCTACGCATTGGGTGATATCCAATACCAGATAAATGCCTTTTTCCTGACAGAAATCGCTGATCTTCTTCAGGTCATGCTTAAAACCGGTAGTATTTTCCACCAGACACAAAGACAGAACCGCTGTATTTTCATCTCCAGTGCAAAGAGGTTTTCAGGGGGCATCTTGCCATCCACAGGCTTTGCGATCCGCACGTTTTCCACGCCAACACGGTTCATCCATGTATAGGGGCTAGAAGGGAAAGTCAGCCCGGAAGTGACCACATTGGCATTTTCTTTCAGCAGAACACCGGCAGAAAAAACATTGATCATAGTAGACGCCGCTTCCCCGAAGAAAATTTCTTCACTATCCGCGTTAAAGAGCTTTGCCGCCGTTTCTCTCAGCCCATCGCCGAAAGCAAAATTCTCATGCAATTTTGCCCCATCCAGCCCGTTCTCAAAACGTTCTTCAATATATGCAATCATGGCATCTTTTGTTCTCTTTGCGATCATACCGGAGGTGGAAGTATCCAGATACGCCCATTTTTCTGTCATGGGATATTGTTCCGCCCGCACCTTTTCAAATTTATTCATTCCGTTTCCTCCCTCGTTTATCTTTCCACAAAGCATTCCATTTTTTCCGGCGTTTGTCCGTCACTCAATGCCTTCAGTTCCTCATCCAGTTTCTTCAGCATCCTTTCATCGCCCTCCAGCCCATCTATAGGCACAAAATTCCGCAGTCTGCCGGGTGCCAGACGGCTGTATTCCAGCTGAAAATCCTCATAGGTTTCTGTCAGGGAAAGCACACGGATCTCCGCATCGTTGCACTGAAAACGGAAGTTGCGGATCAATGCTTCAGAAGGGGTCTCTTCTAATGCTTCATAGTCATCATACCCCTCTGTATAATATCCATCGATATCATCCATGCTCATTTCTTCCAGGTCAAACTGCATCGCCACATCGCAAAACTGCATCAGTTTTTTTGCAACCGCCTCGATCTCCGCCCCAAACAGAAGTCTGTGCTCCTTATAATATTCCACACTGTTTTCCATCAGCACATACCACATATCGTTCACTCCTTTATCGGATGTTCCTGCCTTATTATAGTATACATTTATGCAAATAGTCGATCACGATACGCATAGGCTCGGAGATCCATTTATCCCTGTGATGCAAAAGCTGTGTCCAGATCTCCACCTTCATCTCCGGCACCTGCAGATACTTCAGCTTGCCCGCAGCGATCAGTTCCTTCGTTGTATAGTCGGGCAGAAAAGAAATTCCCGCCCCCTGGGCCACCAGATTACGGATCAGATCCGTATTGCCGCTGACAAAAACAGGACGGATCTCCAGTGATTTTGCCGCCAGAGCTTCATCCATCACACGGCGATAGCTCATGCCCTTTTCTGTCAGCAGGAAGGGCTGCTGGATCAGTTCCTTCAGGGATACGGACGGACGATCCGCCAGCGGGTGATTGGCCGCACAGACAAAATGAACCCCAATACGGCCTTCCTGGAGGTTGATGTAGTTCGTATCATAAATATGGCTGTCCAGTGTATAAACCAGATCCGCTTCATTCTGATTCAGCATACGGAACATTTCCTGAGTCCCCGCTGCCACACATTCCAGTGTAATGCCGGGATATGCCCGATGCAGCTCCGGGAAGATGCGGCCAATGACCTCATTGCAAAGGGAGTCTGCCATGACCAGACGGACAACGCCGCGGATCTCCGCTGCAGCCTCCGTATCATCCAGAAATCCCTGCAGCAGGTCATTGATCTTATATGCAGACTGCAGCAGACGGCTGCCATGTTCCGTTAAAGTTACAGTACGGTTGATACGTTCAAACAAAGGAACGCCCAGTTCATTTTCCAGCTGTCTGATCTGGAAGGAAACCGTTGACTGGGAATAACCCAGTTTATCACCCGCCTTGGTGAAACTGCGCAGTTCCGCCACATTGATAAATGTCACCAGATTTTTAATATCCATTACGTCCCTCCCTTGTTTTTGCATCTAATTATTCAATTATTTTTATCTATATAATCAATTATATTATTTTTTCCATCATAGCTTAGTTCTAAACAAAAAGCAAGGCCCATAACCTGCATAATCAAAAAGGAGATGATCTTTCGATCATCTCCCGCATTTTCATTCCAGGATCATATCGATCCCCTGCTGCAGCAGTTCTCTGTCAATGGCACTTTTGGCCTGTGCGATCAGGTTGCCGTCCCCATCGATAAAATACGTAGAGGGCAAAGACCAAATGCCGTATGTTGCCGAAGCATCCAGTCCCCTGTCAAAATATACAGGGAAGGAATAATCCTGTGTTTCCAGATAAGCCTGCGCCTTTTCAAAAGTTTCATCCTTGCCGTCTGTCACATTGACCATCATAAACTGCACCTGGTCTCCCAGTTCCAGATAGACCTCATTAAAATCTGCCATTTCACTCTTACAGGGGCCGCACCAGCTCGCCCAGAAATTCAGCACAATGGGCTTGCCGAACTGTGACGACAGGGAAACCTCATTCCCATCAGCATCCTGAACCGTAAAATCCGGTGCAAGGGTCAGTTCCTGTTCCTCCGCCTGCTGCTCCTGCCCGATTCTGTCCGCCGAAACTCTGTCCGTCAGGATATCATATAACAGATAAGCGCAGATCAGTACAACAAATAGTATTACCAAAGAAAATACTGTTCTTTTTTTCTCCATACTTCCTCCTTAATTCAAAACTGTAATGATATGTCCCATTGTACCCGTTGCCATCAGCACACCGATCACGATCAGCAGAAGGCCACAGAAGCGATTGATCTTGTCGTAATTTTGTTTGATCCAGTGAAAGGTAGACTTCATCTGATCGATCAGTACCGCGCTGAGGATAAAGGGGATCCCCAGCCCCAGAGAATATACCAGAAGCATCAGCATACCCTCAGCCACGTGCCCCTGCTGGGAAGCAAGCAGCAGTGCAGAGCCAAGAAACGCACCCACACACGGCGTCCATCCTATGGAAAACACAACGCCAAACAGCATTGCCGCGAAAAATCCCATATTGTCCGTATCTACCTTTTTACGGATGCCCCTGAACAGATTCAGATGCAGAACACCCAAATATTCCAGGCCAAAAAAAATCACGATCAGACCGGAAACCATATTTACCGCTGTCTGATATTCTCTTAATAATCCACCCAATGTACCTGCCAGCGCACCCATGGATACAAAAACCAGGGTAAAGCCCAGCACGAAGCCAAAGGCCCCTTTCAGGGTTTGCTTCGTATTATGAATGCCGCCTCCCGCAAAATAGGAAAGATAAATGGGCAGCATCGGCAGCAGACAAGGGGAAATAAACGTAATGATCCCTTCCAGAAAAGAAATCAGATATTGCATATCATCTCCTCCTTTCCTCTCTTTTCTTTATTATATATATTAAATATAGCACAATACTGTTGCAAATGCAACACTATTGTGGGCACAAAAAAGAGGTTCCAGAGGAGTCCTTATAAGAAAACAAAAAATCGAAAGCATCTCTTGGTTTCAAGGTGCTCTTTCGATTTTTAATTTCTGCAAAATGTTTTCTTATTTCAGGACATCCTCGCAGTGCGGCTTAAGAAATCAACAAAACTTATAAAATATGTTTTCTTAAGCCGCCACTACATTACGAACCTCTTTGCTTTTTCCTTAATACCCTAGCAGTTTATCTACATGATAAGGGAACTGGATGAGCCACCAGGGCCAGTCATGATTTACATCATGTCCCCATACATCAACCCATGCAGGAACGCCCAGTCTTTCAAACTGTGCCTGCAGTGCCCATGCGTCTGCTTTTGCTTCATCTTCCCATGCACCCTGACCACAGCAGATAATGATCCTGCCCTGACGGAACTGCTCTACCAGAGGATGGTCATAGGCCATGTTAGGCAGGTAATCTACGG
>JAFRZQ010000110.1 GCA_017442465.1 Anaerotignum sp.
ATTAAATCGTCTGTGGATCCGATTTGGCGCAATTTTGCCCACGTTCCCTTTGTAAGAACTATATTTCCTGCTTTTTCTGGTAAAAGAAGTAACCTGAAGACCGTATTTTTTACAGATACGATGAACCTTTTTCTTATTGATAACTGTGGTTTTTCTGAGTTCTCCAGTGATTCGTCTGTATCCCCAATCTTTATGTTCAGCTCTGATTGCCCTGATCTTATCTTCTAGTTCCTGATCAGGGTTATGGTCAAATCTTTTTTGCCAATACATATAAGTTGCTTTTGGCATACCAATAAAAGAGATAAGGTCTTTCAATCTGAATTCTCTTCGGAGACTGTGGATGACTCTTGCAGTTCTCTCATTCTTGCTTCGTCCTCTAAACGCAGTCTCCTCAATTCTTTTAAATATGCATTCTGGATCCTCAGTTTCAAATTTTCAGCTTCTAATTGTTTAATGTATTCTGTTACAACATCATCAGTTGGGTTTTCTGCGATTGTCTTTGCATGTAGTTTTTTCAATGGTTTGGGCCGTCCTTTCTTTCGAGGTACTAAAGCATCAGGTCCAGCCACTCTAAAGTCATTTACCCATCTGCATATTTGTGCAGGGGTAGTTATGCCCATCTTGAGTGCCAGTTCCTGATATGATATTTCTGTTGTTAAATATAACTCTACTACAGAAAGCTTGAACTCGAAAGAAAAAGTTTGTTGTTTTCTGGAGCGCGTTAATCCAGCGTCCCCCCAGACCTCATAATTATGAACCCATTTTTCTATGCAACTTTTGGATGGAACACCATATTTCTTTGACAAATATTTGTAACCGCCTTCCTTGTTGAGATATGCTTGGACAATTTCTTTTTTCAACTCATAACTATATTTTGCCATAGAAAAACCGACCTCCCAAAAATTAGATTTTTAGGTCTAACTTTTGGGGGTCGGTTCAATCCGCGTCCTTTTCCTATTTGCTTATTTCTTGTATGCTTTTACTTTTTCCACCAGTTTCGCCTTTTCTTCGGCAGGCAGGAAAGCTGCTTCCGCAGAATATACCAGCATTTTCAGGATATCGTCTTCTGTGAAGCCCATATCTTCCAGACAGCGGTCATATTCATCATCCAGTGTTACATCAAAGATCGTCATGTTATCTGTATTGATGGTCACACGGATACCCATGTCCAAGAGTTTTTTCACGGGGTGAGCAGCGTAACTTTCTCTGCTCTGGCAGCGAATATTGCTGGTAGGGCAGATTTCGAAAGTGATATCATTTTTGATCGCTCTTTCACACAGTTCAGGTGCTTCATACACCGCATGTCCATGACCGATACGCAGAGAGCCGAAGTCCATGGCATCTTTTACGGTTTCATGATCCTGGCTGTCGCCACCGTGGCAGGTGAAGGGCAGTTCCAGTTCTCTTGCCAGATCGAAGATATAATGGAAATTACGCAGGGGCACGATGCCTTCCGCACCGGCCAGATCCAGCGCGTTTACGCCTTTACCCAAATATTCCTTGCACAGGCGTACCGTTTCCAGGTTTTCTTCTTTATTCACTGTTTCCAGACCAATGCTCATGCAGCACAGGATCAAACCGATGCTGATCTCAGGGTGCAATTTCAGGCCTTCTTCCTTGCCTTCGATGACTGCTTCGATGACTTCCTTCTGGCTCAGGCCTTTCTGGGTATGCAGCTGTGGCGCAAAACGGATTTCACCATGAACCACGCCCTGTTCTGCCAGATCACATACCAGTTCCTTTGTGATACGAACGATATATTCTCTGTCCTGCATGATCTTCAGGGGCAAATCAAATTTTGTCAGGCAGTCGTTTACATCCAGACAGGGTTCCAGTACAGCAGCATCTCTGGTGAAGGTTTCATAATCCACGCCGTCTGCCACCAGACCTTCCTTCTGGTACAGTTCCCATACGGTTTCGGGGCGGATGGAGCCGTCCAGGTGCAGATGCAGTTCAATTTTCGGATATGTATATTTCATGGGTATCTCCTCCTTTGGGTTCTTAAGAAAATCATAACGTAAAAAAGCGTATCCCGCAAGGGATACGCCTGTTTTTATTTTTATCTGTGGAAGAGTTTTTTTGTCTCGTATTTGGGTTCGCAGGTCAGGTTCACGCCCAGCTTTTTGAATACAGTTTCATCAACGGAAGACAGGATGACTGTAGAATGCACCTCGCAGCATTTCAGTTTTTCCAGCTGCTTCAGCGCCAGATCCGCCACAGGGTCTGTTACCGCACAGATACTCAGGGCGATCAGCACTTCATCTGTATGCAGACGAGGGTTCTGGTTGCCCAGATGGCCGATCTTCAGTTTCTGGATAGGTTCAATGATTTCAGGAGCGATTAGTTTCACTTCCTTGCCGATACCTGCCAGTGTCTTCAGCGCATTCAAAAGCATAGCAGAGGATGCACCCAAGAGAGCACTGGTCTTGCCTGTTACGATGGTGCCATCCATCAGTTCAATGGCCGCCGCAGGGTCTCCAGTCTCTTCTGCGCGTCTGTTTGCCGCCGCAACCACCACGCGGTCTTCGATGCTGGTGCCCGCCTGCTTCATCAAGAGCTCCAGTTTATAGATCACATCATCGCCCAAGGCACCTTTTCGATGGTCATTCAGTGCTTTATAGTAACGGCGTACGATTTCTGTTCTTGCCGCGTCAGAAACGGCCTCATCGTTGAAAATACAGTTGCCCACCATATTTACGCCCATATCTGTAGGGGATTTATAGGGGGATACACCATAGATCTGTTCAAACATAGCGTTCAGCACAGGGAATACTTCCACATCTCGGTTGTAGTTTACTGTTGTTTCGCCGTAGGCTTCCAGATGGAAGGGGTCGATCATATTGACGTCATTCAGGTCTGCCGTTGCCGCTTCATACGCCAGATTTACAGGGTGACGCAGAGGGATGTTCCAGATGGGGAAGGTTTCAAACTTCGCATAGCCCGCCTTCACACCGCGTTTGTTTTCATGATACAGCTGAGACAGGCAGGTAGCCATCTTGCCGCTGCCGGGGCCGGGTGCTGTCAGCACTACCAGAGAACGCTGTGTTTCGATATAATCATTTCTGCCGAAGCCTTCTTCACTTACGATCAGAGGGATATTGGCAGGGTATCCTTCGATGGGATAATGTCTGTAAACCTTGATACCCAGAGCTTCCAGTTTCTTTTCATAGGCAATGACACTGGCCTGACCGTTGAACTGTGTCAGAACAACGCTGCCCACATACAGACCATAGCCGCGGAATGCATCGATCAGACGCAGTACATCCGCATCATAAGTGATGCCCAGATCGCCGCGCACTTTATTCTTTTCAATATCGCCCGCACTGATGACGATGACGATCTCCGCATCATCCTTCAGCTGCACCAGCATATCGATCTTACTGTCAGGCTTGAAGCCGGGCAGCACACGGGATGCATGGTAGTCATCAAACAGTTTGCCGCCAAATTCCAGATACAGCTTGCCGCCGAACTGGCCGATGCGTTCTTTGATATGCTTCGACTGCAGGTGCAGATATTTATCATTATCAAATCCTAAACGTAACATAAATAACTCTCCCCGATGTATTTTTCAGAAAAATCATACAACATAAAATTATACCGAATTTTTTCTACATTTCCAAGCAAAACTTGCGAAAAAATAGCTATTCTCCATCAAAAAATAAAATACCCACCATAAGAAAAGTGTCCCCGTTTTCTTTTCACCTATCACAACAATATCACAACAAAAAAAGTGTCCGCCGCCGCAGCAGACACTTTTACCTTTTTGTTTTTATTCCGTCCCTGCCGCCGAAAGAGAGAATACCATCACTTCCTTCGCACCGGCACGGTACAATTCCTTTGCACATTCATTACAGGTCGTCCCCGTGGTAAAAATATCATCCACCAAAAGGATCCGCTTGCCTGCAAAATCCTTCTTTGCTATAAAAGCATCCCTCAGGTTCATTTTTCTTTCTTCCGGATTCAGTTCACTCTGGGCAATGGTCTCTCTTTTTCTTCCCAGTGCCTGTTTCTCAAAAATCAGCCCTGTTTTTTCAGATATCTTTTCACAAAGGATATGAGTCTGGTTGAAGCCGCGGTATTTCTCCTTTTTCGGATGCAGCGGCACAGAAACCATCACATCCGTTTTCACCAGCAGTTCTTCGTGATATTTCAGAAGATATTCCGCCATCACTTCTCCCAAGCCATGCCCGATCCTTTTATCTCCGTCATATTTGAACAGATGGATGGCATCCCGGACTGTTTCATAAGGAAATGCCGCACAGGCAGAATCAAAGGCATAGGCCTTCACACAAAATTCACAGAAACCCGCATTGTTCGTTTCACCGCCGCAATGGGGACAGATATTCTCCGAAAAATAAGGAAGTTCTTCTCCGCATTTTTTGCAGAGAACCCCCTTTTGTTCCTCCAGCGTCAGCACTTCTCCGCAGACAGCACATCGGGGCGGAAAAATCAGGTTTAACAAATTCTTCATTCGATGCCACCCCCATGGATAAAGTCATGAAGATTCCGGATCCTTTGTGCAAGTCCGGTGTATCGTTCCACTTCCTTATCATTGCGGATCATGGCAGAAACCGTTTCTCGAAGGCCCACCAGGACCACCAGCTGTTTCGCCCTTGTCACCGCTGTATACAGCAGATTCCTAGTCATCAGCATAGGGGGGCCACTGTAAACAGGCAGGATCACCACGGGATATTCGCTCCCCTGGGACTTATGAATGGTAATGGCGTAGGCCAGTTCCAGTTCCTCCAGCTGGCTGAAATCGTAATCCACGATTTTGCCGTCATCAAAGGCAATCCGCATCTGTTCTGCATCATTGTCAACAGAAAGGATAATGCCAGCATCGCCGTTATACACACCAAGGCCTTCATCATAACGCTTGCCGCTTTTGCAGTCATAGCATTTCCAGACCACATTATAGTTGTTTTTGATCTGCATGACCTTATCCCCTTCCCGGAAAACGGTCTGGCGAAAATGGACTTCTCTTTTATCAAAAGCTGCCGGATTCAGCGTTTCCTGCAGGACAGCATTCAGGTTCTGCACCCCAAGGGTGCCTTTTCGCATGGGTGTCAGTATCTGCATATCAGAAAGACCGTCACAGCCCGTAAATTTCGGCAGCCGTTTTGTTACCAATTCCCGAATGGTAGCTGCCACATCGTCAGCATAAGGGCGCCGCATAAAGAAAAAGTCTGTGCCCTCCTCATTCAGCATCGGCTCATCCCCCTGATTGATACGGTGGGCATTCATGATAATGGCACTTTCCCGGGCCTGTCGGAAGACATGCTGCAGTCGAACGACTTTCAGCCGTTCACTGCGGATCATATCTTTCAGCACATTCCCCGCCCCAACGGAGGGCAGCTGGTCTACGTCCCCCACAAATATGATACGGGAACCGCTTTCCACTGCTCTGAGCAGAGCCTGCATCAGGGCAATGTCCACCATGGAGCTTTCATCGATGATAATAACGTCCGCTTCGATGGGGTCATCCTCGTTTTTATCAAAGGTCTGCCGGCGGTTATCTTCTCCCATGAAATTGATACCCAGCAGTCGATGGATGGTCTGGGCTTCTACACCCGTTGCCTCCGTCATACGCTTTGCCGCGCGGCCCGTAGGTGCCGCCAGCACCACATCCAGATCCTCCTGCTTCAGGATACGGATGATGGTATTGATGGTCGTCGTTTTCCCTGTACCGGGACCACCGGTAATAATAAGAACACCGTTACTCATAGCCTCTGCCACAGCGATCCGCTGTTCCAGCGCCAGTGTCACCCCTGTTTCCTGTTCCACTCTTCGAATTTCTTTGGAGATATATTCCATATCCGGCGGCTCATAATCCGCAGACAGTTCCAGAAGACGCTTCGCCACGGACATTTCCGCATAGAAATAATAATTCAGATAAACGCAGTCCACACCGTCCAGTTTTTCCTGCCAGATCTGACTGTCTACCTGCAGTTCCCGGATAGCATTTTCCACCGCAAGGGGATGCAGTTCCAAGAGTTCCACACACTGATCGATCAGTTTTTCCTTTGGCAGGAAACAGTCGCCGTTGCCTGCCGCATTGTTCAGTACATATTTCACCGCTGCCTTCACCCGGTTGGGGTCATCGGCAGAAATGCCTGCACTGGCAGCCATTTTATCCGCCATCTTAAACCCGATCCCTGTCACATCATCTGCCAGGCGATAGGGATTGTTTTTCACGATCTCAAAGGTGCGGTTTTTGTATTTCTTATAAATACGCATGGCATAAGCGGGAGAAATATCAAAGCCCTGCAGGAACATCATGGCTCTGCGCAGCTCATGCTGTTCGCAGAAAGCCTCGGATATCTTCTGCGCTTTGTCAAAACTGATCCCCTTGATCTCTGTCAGCATATCTGGCTTTTCCTCAATGACATAAAAGGTCGCTTCCCCAAAGCGTTCCACAATACGTTTTGCTGTTTTCGCCCCAATGCCTTTGATAAGACCGGAGGAAAGATATTTTTCCATTCCCGCTGCGGTGGCAGGCATGGCCTTTTCGTAATACTGCACCTGCACCTGCCTGCCGTAAAGGGCGTGCATCGTCCAGTTGCCGCGGATCTCCAGCGTTTCACCACTGTGGATATCCGGAACAGTGCCTACGCAGGTCACTTCATCGTCTTCCGTGGTCAGGGTAAAAACCGTATAGCCGTTATCCTTATTCTGATAAATGATATCTTCCACTTCCCCTGTGATCTTCAGTTCATCCATGCCTTCACCTCCTTTTTCGCATTTTCAGATGGAAATATTATAGCATGGCAAACAAAAAAAGGGAACAACCGTTCCCAATTTTATCAAAAAAGCCTTATACAAAATACTCAGGTTCCGCTCTTCTTTCGTAGAGTTCTTCCAGTTCTTCCTTATGATAGATATAGCCGGGATCATCATAATATCTTGCCTGTGTCGGACATTTTTTCACACAGGCACAGCATTTGATGCAGATACCGATATATTCCTTTGTATTTTCAGGGTTGATGGAACCCATAGGACAAACTTCCGCACAGATACCACAGCCGCAGCAGTCGTCATTCACCTTAGGTTTTACCTTACGGATATCAATGTGGTTGCCATTTCTGTCCTGAGGCTTGAAATAAGGATGGATGGGGTCATTGCCTTTCACGAATGCAGGTGCTGTATATACCCATCCGCCCATCAGTTTTTCCGCGATTTTTTCGCCAAATTTCCGCATAATGGCAATATCTTTTTCATCGGGTCTGCCGGCTGCCAGTGTTTTGGAGAAAGAATGTTCACTGACAAACGCACCGCCTGCCACTGTTTTGAAGCCATCCTCTTCCAGAATATTTCGCAGTTCCATCAGGGCGTCATCAAAATTACGGTTGCCATAAGAAACCACAGGCACTGCCAAAGCCCCATTGCCTTTTACCCTTCCTGTCAGATAAGGCAGCAGCACATTGGGCACACGCCCTGCGATCACAGGTGTACCACAGACAACGATATCTCCTTCGCCAAAAACAGCCTCTCCTTCACGCATATCGGGCAGCGTGAAATCATATGTATCCAGAGGCAGCCCCAGTTTGTCTGCCAGTGTCTCCGCTGTTGTTTTCACTGCCTTTTCAGTACCCCCTGTGGGGCTGAAGTACATCGCCCATACCTTCTTCAAATCCACCCGCCTCCTCTGCTTCTACCGGTCGTTTCTTTCCCCATCTTATCCCATTCTCCTTCTTTTTTCAACCAAAGAAAAAGGCGTTTTGAAGTTCTTTTCAAAACGCCCGTTTTTCTCAATGGAATTTTTCCAGTGTTTCCCATACATCAGGATATTTTTTCACCATCTGCGGCTTCATCATTTCCGCAAATCGCGCTTCTGTATAGGCAGCCTGCACCTCAGAGGTATACATATTTTCTGCCAGTTCCTTCACTTCTTCTTTCGTCGGCATCTTCTTGTCTGCCGCCTTCAGAACCAGCCAGCCGTCCCCCACCTGCAGAGGGCCTGCCACATCGCCTGTCTCCATCTCCTCCGACAGTCCTGTGGTTGCCTGCAGGTCTCGCTGATACATGGTCACTTCCCCGCCGTTTTCTGCATCCGGCTCAATATCATAGGCCTGAAACAGCTCTGCAAAGTCTTCTCCATTCTGCGCCTTTTGCGCCACTTCTTCTGCCGTTTCCATGTTGTCCAGCAGGATAGACTGCAGTATCAGCATGGTATAGTCCTTTTCCAACTGCACCTGATTTTCCTGATAATATGCATCCATTTCTGTCTGATCCACTTCACATTCAGAAGCGATCGCCTGGTATACCAGCGTGTACAAATAGGAACCTTCCATCAGGGGTGCCAGTTTTTCTGCATCCACGCCCATCTTTGCCAGATCCTCCGCAGGCACATTGGAAACAAACTGTTCTGCCGCCAGTCTCGCCTGTTCCTTTTCCTCTGCCGTCAGGGCAATACCATTGGCCTGGGCATACTCCTTGGCAGCGATCACGCTCTGCAAAGTGCTGATAGTACGTTCTTCCACCAGTTCATCTGCTGTCTGTCCGTCAAAGTCCATGCTCCATACATCTTCGCCCGCCGCAGCAACAAAGCTTTGGCTGGTGGTATAAAGATAGACCATATATTCTGATTTCATGATTTCCTGCCCGCCAACTTCCAGCACCGGTTCATCCACAAAGGCATCCCCGCCGCTGCAGGCGGTCAGACACAGTGCCAGCAAAAACGCAAGCAGTCCTTTTATTCTTTTTTTCATAAATTGGCCTTCTTTCGCAAAAATTTCGTAGTGGTTTCATTATACCCAGAAACCCTTACGCTTTCAATGCCTCAAAGAAATTTTTGATCAGCTGCAGGGGTTTGTCCCCTTCTCCTCTGCCGGGCTTGATGGTCAGATAAGGATTCGCACCTGCCGTGAAAAGGTATTTACCCTTCGCCGCAGAAATCATCTGCATCAGCTTCGCCACATCAATATTGGGCTGCGGCCTGAATTCCAGCAGGATATTGCCATGTTTTTGGGTGATGGATGTGATGCCCATTTCGTGGGCTTCTGCCTTCACCAGCACCACTTCCAAAAGAAGCTGTACCGCCTTTGGCAAGTCACCATAGCGGTCTTCCAGTTCTTCCTGCATGTCATAATATTCTTCCATGGTATGGATGCCTGCAATTTTCTTATATAACTCCATCCGCTGCTCCTGATTTTTGATATAGAAATCCGGGATAAAGGCACTGATGTTCAGATCGATAGATGTCTCGAACTGTTCTTCTTTGGGTGCCGCCCCTTTCAGGTTCTGCACTTCTTCTTCCAAAAGACGGCAGTACATATCATAACCGACGGCTTCCATGTGGCCATGCTGTTCCGCACCAAGGAGATTGCCTGCGCCACGAATTTCCAGATCTCGCATAGCAATTTTGAAGCCGGAGCCGAATTCCGTAAATTCACGGATGGTCTGCAGACGTTTTTCCGCCGCCTCTCTCAGCATTTTATCTCGTTTATACAGCAGATATGCATAGGCGATGCGGTTGCTTCTGCCCACACGGCCTCTTAACTGATAAAGCTGAGAAAGCCCCATGCGGTCTGCATCCTGAATGATGATGGTATTGGCATTGGAAATATCCATACCCGTTTCGATGATGGTGGTACACACCAGAACATCGATCTCACCTTCA
>JAFRZQ010000111.1 GCA_017442465.1 Anaerotignum sp.
GAGCAGACCATGCTTTTTCTGAACCGCAGAGGCTATGCCACATTTGTTTCCTGCAGAAGCTGCGGGGAGGCGATGAAATGCCCCGAATGCGATATTACTTCTACGTATCATGAAAAAGAAAAGGCCCTTGTATGCCATTACTGCGGCAGAAGGGCGGATATTCCGCAGGTATGCCCGAAATGCGGTTCGAGATATATCAGATATTTCGGAACGGGCACCCAGAAAATTGAGGAAGAAGCAAAAAAACTGTTTCCTGAAGCAAGAATTTTAAGAATGGATTTAGATACCACGCTTACAAAACACAGTCATGAACAGATACTCGAAACTTTCGGAAAAGGGAAAGCAGATATCCTCATCGGCACCCAGATGATCGCCAAAGGACATGATTTCCCCAATGTGACACTGGTAGGCATCATGGCGGCGGATCTGTCTTTGAATATGGATAGTTACACCGCTGCGGAAACGGGTTTTCGACTGATGACCCAGGCGGCGGGCCGTGCCGGCAGAAGGGATGATCGTGGTCGTGTATTTATCCAGACTTATCAGCCGGAACATTATGCGGTAAAGCATGCGGCAAATCAGGATTATCAGGGCTTCTTTGCGGAAGAAATTTTAATGCGTCAGATGATGGGACATCCTCCGTTTTCCAGTTTTTTCAGTATCCTTGTGACCTCTGAAGAAAAGATGGAAGTGGAAGTTGCTTCGCAGAAACTGGCGGCGGAAATTGCGAAGGCGGACGGCGAAGGCATTGCCATGATTTTAGGGCCTGTGCCGGCGGCATTGCCCAGATTTCGCGGGGAATATCGCTATCAGCTGATCGTAAAGGCTGCGAAGGAAGAATCTCTCAGAGAATTGGTGCTGCCTGTGGTGGAAAAATTGAAAAAAGACAGAAAAACAAACGTAAAATTCCAGATTGCACTGAATCCGACGAATATTGTATAAAAATGGATTTTATGTTAAAATAAATCGTTATAGTTAAGAAATATTTAAGAAGAAATTCTGAATTTGTTCAAATTTTGGAGATAGTATTTAATAGGAGGAATGAATTATGGCGATCCGTACCATTCGTATCAGTACAGACGAAGTGCTGAGAAAAAAATGTAAAGTTGTAAAAGAAATCACACCCAACCTGCTGACTTTGCTGGATGACATGGCAGACACTATGTATGATGCAAACGGTGTTGGTCTGGCTGCACCTCAGGTGGGTATCCTGAAAAGAGTGGTTGTCATCGATATCGGCGAAGGTCTGGTGGAACTGATCAATCCCGAAATTCTGGAAACAAGCGGTTCTCAGATCGATGATGAAGGCTGCCTGAGCGTTCCCGGTAAATATGCTCCCGTGGACAGACCTTACTATGCGAAGGTAAAAGCTATGGACAGAGACGGCAACGAATTTATCATCGAAGGGGAAGAACTGATGGCACGTGCCCTGTGCCATGAAATCGACCATCTGGATGGTATCCTTTATATCGATAAGGCTCTGCCTGTGGAAGAATAAGGAGGAATCCCAATGAAAGTGATTTTTATGGGTACACCCGATTTTGCGGTGTATTCTCTGAAAGCTCTGCTGACAAAGCATGAGGTGGTTGCGGTTGTGACACAGCCCGACAAACCCAAGGGCAGAGGCAAGAAAATGCAGTTCACTCCCGTAAAGGAACTGGCACTGGAACATGGCATCGAAGTGCTGCAGCCCATCAAGGTGAGAGAACCTGAAATGATCGAAAAACTGCGCAGCTATAATGCTGATCTGATCGCTGTTACAGCCTTCGGTCAGCTGCTGCCTGAAGATATCCTGAATATGCCTAAATATGGCTGTATCAACGTACATGGCTCTCTGTTGCCCGAATACAGAGGTGCAGCACCTATGCAGCGTGCCATTATCGACGGCAAAAAGGTGACAGGCATTACGACTATGTTTATGGCAAAAGGTATGGACACAGGTGATATGCTGCTGAAAACAGAAGTAGAAATCGCACCTACAGATAATTTTGAAGATCTGCATGATAAAATGGCGGTTGCCGGCGCAGAACTGCTGCTGAAAACCATCGATGGTCTGGAAGCAGGCACCATCGAACGTATCCCTCAGGATGATGCAAAAGCAACACATGCACCTATGTTATTCAAGGAAACAGGCCATATCGACTGGACGATGGAAGGCCAGCGTATCATTGACCTGATGAGAGGGATGTATCCCGGTCATGGTGCATACGCTGTCTTTGAGGAAGAACCTCTGAAGATGTTCTGGGCAGAAAAAGAAGATAAAGACTATCCTGATGCTGCATACGGGGAAATCGTAGAAGTGACAAAGAAAGACTTCGCGGTAAAATGCGGCGACGGTATCCTGCGCATCAAGGAAGTGCAGGCCCGCGGCGGGAAGAAAATGGCCACAGATGCATATCTGCGCGGTCATGCAATGAATACGGGCGTCCTGTTAAAATAAGATAGGAGGAACCAATTATGTATTACGGCTATGGTTATGGATACGGCATGGATCCCTGGTATATCCTGGTGATCATTGCATTTCTGTTCTCTATGGTGGCGCAGACAAAAGTATCCAGCACATTCAATAAATATTCCAGAGTAAGAAACAGAGCAGGTTTTACCGGCGCGCAGGTGGCGGCACAGATGCTGCAGAATGCAGGCATTTATGATGTCAGCGTGCAGCGTGTGGCTGGTAACCTGACAGACCATTATGATCCCAGAACAAAGACACTGCGTCTGTCCCAGAGTGTGTATGACAGCACATCTGTAGCGGCTTTGGGCGTTGCGGCCCATGAAACAGGTCATGCCATTCAGCATGATGTGGGCTATGCACCACTGGCGCTGAGAAGCTTTTTCGTACCTCTGGCAAACTTCGGCTCCAGACTGGCGATCCCTCTGATCATCATTGGGTTTATCTTCAGCGGAGGCGGCAGCACATTGGTGACACTGGGCATTCTGTTTTTCTCCCTGTCCGTAGCATTTACGATCATCACATTGCCTGTGGAATTCAACGCATCCAGCAGAGCGATCCGTTTGCTGGTGGATGATGGTTTCCTGACCAGTGATGAGATCGGCGGTGCGAAGAAGGTGCTGAGTGCGGCGGCGATGACATACGTTGCAGCGGCATTTGCAGCGGTGGCGCAGCTTCTGAGACTGATTGCTATTTTCGGCAGAAGAGACGACTAAAAAACAAAGGCTGATTCGAATTTTCGAGTCAGCCTTTTCGGCGTTTTATGGGAAAAGAAAATATCTGCCGAATTTTGGTGAAAAAAGGGCGAAATCCTTGAAGAAAGAAGAGTTTTGTCGTATAATATTACGTTGAGAAAGAATGACTTGGACGGAAGGAATGGAAAGAATGATCCAGATCAATCCCAGAGAAATTGCGGCGGAAGCCCTCATGGAGATCATGACGGAAGAAGCCTATAATAATATGACATTGAGAAGGCTGCTGCGCCAGA
>JAFRZQ010000017.1 GCA_017442465.1 Anaerotignum sp.
GAAACTGGTAGAAGCACTGGAAGTAGACGATACAGAACACCTGGAAGCTTGATTTCGTGAGGTGCTGCCTCACACTCCGCCAAAGGGGTAACCCCTTTGGAAACCTATACGCAAAAGCATTCGCTTTTGCAATCTCAGCAAATAAAATACCCCGGCTACGTTTCATGTAGTCGGGGTTATTTTTATTGTTCTTTTTTCATGCCGTATTCATCGAAGTTTTTACGAAGGGCTCGTTCAGTCAGAGGGATGATCAGTATCAGCATCGCGGATTGCAGCATCACAAGAATGCCGCCCCAGATTCCGATGGTATCAATATCCTTTCCCCTCACCAGATGATTCATACAAACAAGGGAAATCGCAAACATCACAGCTCCAAATCGCATCCAGAGCCATCCACAATGTTCATGGGCAAATTCCCATGTTTGACTGTTTTTCATAGAACGCTTTGTTCGATAGCCGTATATCCCATTGATATTTTTTGGAGGCTTAAAATAAAACAAATATCCGAATAACATCATGGTCAACGGCACTAACAGCACCATCACCAGCATAAAAATCCAGAATCCTGTCATTTCAATCACATCTTTTCAATATCAGAAATCAGTTCAGCCACATTTTCTTCCTGAGTCGCCCAGCTTGTGCAGAAACGTACTGCGGAGTGGGTTTCCCCTACCTTGCACCAGAAGGAAAATGCGTATTTTTCTTCCAGTTTCGCCATCATTTCATTAGGCAGGATGGGGAACTGCTGATTTGTCTTGGAATCGAACAGCATTTCAATGCCCTTTGCTTCAAAAGCACGTCTGATCTTCATTGCCAGATCATCAGCGTGTTTTGCCACTTCAAAATACAGACCATCTTCAAACAGCGTTTCAAACTGGATGCCCAGCAGTCTGCCCTTTGCCAGCATGCCACCGCGCTGTTTGATCATATAACGAAAATCCTTTTTCAGTGCAGGATTTACGATGACAACGGCTTCGCCCATCATGGCACCAACTTTTGTACCGCCGATATAGAATACATCTGCCAGATTTACGATATCATTCAGTGTAAAATCTGCACCTTCTGCCATCAGAGCATAACCCATTCTTGCACCGTCGATGAACAGAGGCAGTTCGCATTTGCGGCAGGTTGCACTGATTGCTTCCAGTTCCGCTTTTGTATATGTTGTGCCGTCTTCTGTGGACTGGGAAATATAAACCATACCGGGCTGTACGATGTGTTCATGTGTTGCATCGCCCCAGTGGGCATCGTAGCCTGCCTGGATAGCCTCTGCTGTCAGTTTACCATCCTGCGTGGTAGGCAAAACGATAACTTTATGACCTGTCGCTTCGATGGCGCCTGTTTCGTGTACATTCAGGTGACCGGAATCTGCACAGAAAACACCCTGATGAGGGCGCAGAACGGATGCAATGACAGTCATATTCGCCTGTGTGCCGCCAACGAGGAAATGTACATCCACATCTTCCCTGCCGCAAGCCTGTTTGATCAGTTCTCTTGCTCTGTCACAATGGGGGTCAACGCCATAGCCTGCTGTCTGTTCCATATTTGTTTCCATCAGTCTTTCCAGAATTCTGGGGTGCATGCCTTCTGCATAGTCACATTCAAAACGAATCATTTTCTTTTCCTCCTATATTTCAGCAATAAATTGCATTTTATACTATTTAATATACTATCACCCTTTCCCCTTCTTCGCAATAAAAAAGGAGCGAGAATTAACTCGCCCCTTTTCAGAACTCAAATATTCATGATTTAGCATCTAGATTGGCTTCGCCAAACCTATCTGCAGCGAATAGCCTACGCTGCGGCTATTCTTTATTTGTAGTATTCAACCATGGATTTGAACAGTTTCATATCGTAGTTGCCTTCTACGTTCTGGTACAGAGCATCGCCGATACGTTCTGCATGACCCATTTTACCCAGTACACGGCCATCGGGAGAGATCAGACCTTC
>JAFRZQ010000112.1 GCA_017442465.1 Anaerotignum sp.
CCTGCAGGTGCAGATGCACCGAAACCATCCATGCAGATGATGTCGCCGTCCATACCTACGTATTTATGCCAGCCGAAATCAGCAGCCGCTTCCACAGCCAGTCTTGCACGAACCGCTTTGGGCATTACGCTTTCTTTGTATTCTGCATCCTGTGCTTCGAACAGTTCCCAGCAAGGCATAGAGATTACTCTTGCTTTCACACCTTTTGCTGCCAGTTCATCGTATGCTTTGTAGATCAGTTCTACTTCGGAACCGGAAGCCATCAGCAGTACATCAGGTGTACCTTCACAGTCTCTCAGAACATAAGCACCTTTCAGAGCACCTTTGCCTGTGCCTTCCAGTGCAGGCAGGTTCTGTCTGGACAGTACCAGACCTGTAGGTGTTGTTTTGCTTGTCAGTGCTGTGTACCAGCCGGCAGCTGTTTCTCTTGTGTCACAGGGACGGAATACGTTGTAGTTAGGCAGAGAACGCAGCATTGCCATGTGTTCGATGGGCTGATGTGTAGGGCCGTCTTCACCAACACCGATGGAGTCGTGTGTCAGGATGGAGATCACGGGCAGACCCATCAGGGATTCCATTCTCAGACCTGCTTTCATGTAGTCAGCAAATACATAGAAGCCAGCGATATAAGGTCTTACACCGCCGTGTACAGCCATGCCGTTTGCCATTGCTGTCATGGCAAATTCACGGATACCAAAGTGTACATTGGAACCAGCGGGATTTTCTTTGCTGTAGTATTCTCTGTCCTTCATCAGGGATTTGTTGGAAGGAGCCAGGTCAGCGGAACCGCCGAACAGGTTGGGAACCACTTTCGCTACTTTCTGCAGAACTTTTTCAGATGTTGCACGAGTTGCAATGTCGCCTTCGTCTTTCCAGAAGTCTTCATCCGCCAGCAGATCAACGGGCAGTTCATCGCTGTACCATACAGCGTATTCTTTTGCCAGTTCGGGATATTTTTCAGCATAAGCCTTGAACATTTCATTCCAGTCTGCTTCTGCCTTTGCCCCTGCAGCGTTGATTTCTGCAATGTGTGCTTTTACTTCTTCAGGAACATAGAATGCTTCTTCATAAGGCCAACCCAGATTTTCTTTTGCCAGTTTGATTTCTTCCTCACCCAGAGGTTCGCCGTGGGCAGATGCTTTGCCCTGTTTGTTGGGCGCGCCGTAACCGATCTGTGTTTCGATCTTGATGATGGAAGGTTTATCAGATGCTTTTGCTTTTTCGATCGCTGCTTTGATGGCATCTACATCGTTGCCGTCAGCCACTTCCTGTGTATGCCAGCCGTAAGCATCGAAACGTTTCAGAACATCTTCTGCGAATGCTGTTGCTGTGTCACCTTCGATCGTGATGTGATTGCTGTCATACAGAACAACCAGTTTGGAGAGACCCATTGTGCCGGCCAGAGAAGCTGCTTCGGAAGCAACACCTTCCTGCAGACAGCCGTCGCCGCACAGTACATATGTGTAATGGTCTACAACCTTGAATTCAGGTGTATTGAATTTTGCTGCCAGGTGGCTTTCAGCCAGAGCCATACCAACTGCGTTAGCGATACCCTGACCCAGAGGGCCTGTTGTCACTTCAACGCCTTTTGTATGTTTGTATTCGGGGTGACCGGGTGTCAGGGAGTTTCTCTGACGGAAGTTCTGCAGATCTTCGATTGTCAGACCATAGCCGAATACATGCAGCAGGGAGTACAGCAGCGCAGAACCATGACCTGCGGACAGGATGAATCTGTCTCTGTCGGCCCAGTCAGGGTTTGCGGGATTTACTTTCATGCCTTTCCATGTTGTGTAAGCAGCAGGAGCTGCGCCCAGAGGCAGACCGGGGTGACCGCTTTTTGCTTTCTGGATCGCTTCTGCGGACAGGAAACGCAGGGTGTTGATTGTCAGATTATCAATATTGCTCATTGGTTTTTATCCTCCAATAATTTCAGATTTTCAGATCAACTTGTTTTCTTGATTATTTTTTAGGTACTGTTTCCCAGTCTTTCAGGAATTTTTCGATACCAATGTCTGTCAGAGGGTGTTTTGCCATCTGAATCAGTACGTTGTAAGGGATCGTTGCGATGTGGCAGCCTGCTCTTGCAGCGTCTACTACATGCAGAGGGTTACGGATGGAAGCAGCGATGATTTCTGTATCCAGACCGTGGATGTCGAAGATCTGAACGATGTCTTCGATCAGAGTCATACCAACGGAACCGATATCATCTACTCTGCCCAGGAAGGGGGAAACATATGTAGCACCTGCTCTTGCAGCCATCAGTGCCTGTGTAGCGGAGAAGATCAGTGTTACGTTTGTTTTTACGCCTTTAGCGGACAGGATCTTCACTGCTTTCAGACCTTCCAGTGTCATAGGGATCTTGATAACGATGTTTTCATGGATTTTAACCAGTTCTTCTGCTTCTGCTACCATGCCTTTGTGGTCCAGGCTGATAACTTCTGCACTGATGGGGCCATCAACGATTGTTGTGATTTCTTTTACAACTTCAACGAAATCTCTGCCTTCTTTTGCGATCAGGGAGGGGTTTGTTGTAACGCCGCA
>JAFRZQ010000113.1 GCA_017442465.1 Anaerotignum sp.
AGCAAGATTCGTCTGCGCAATATGGTAGAGGAAAATGTAAAGAATGCAGATGTCATTGCAAAACTGGTGGATGATCCCAATCGTCTTCTGAGTTCTATTCTGGTTGGCAATAACCTGGTGAACAATGGTGCTTCTGCTTTGACAACGGCCCTTGCCATTCAGATCGTTGGCGGGGATGCGGAAAGCGGTGCCGGTATTGCGACCATTATTATTACGATCATTATTCTGATTTTCGGGGAAATCACACCGAAAACAGTAGCGGCACAGAAGGCAGAAAAGGTTGCACTGGTCGTATGTAAGATCATTTCCTTCTGTGTAACGATTTTTAAGCCCGTTGTTGCGGTGCTGAATGTGGTAACAGGTGCGCTGACCCGTCTGTTTGGCTGTATTCCCGGTGAAAAGGTACCTCTGATCACAGCGGCCGAACTGAAAACGATCGTAAATGTCAGCCATGAGGAAGGGGTTCTGGAACTGGATGAAAGAACCATGATCAATAATGTATTTGACTTTGGGGATTCCAAGGCAAAGGATGTCATGACTCCCAGAACGGATATCATTGCAGTCCCCCTGGATGTGACCTATGATGAATATGTACACATGGTTAAGGATGAAGGTTTTTCCCGTATGCCTGTGTATGGCGAAGATCTGGATGATATTGTGGGCATCCTGTATGTAAAGGATATTTTCTTCCTGGACGAGGATGAATTTTCTGCGGAAACCTATATGCGTGAACCCCTGTTCACATATGAAAGCAAACCTATTGCGGAGCTGCTGGCAGAAATGAAATCCAGCCGTCTGGGGGTTGCCATCGTTCTGGACGAATATGGCGGCACATCCGGTCTGGTGACCATGGAAGACATGGTCGAAGAAATCGTTGGTGATATTGAAGACGAATATGATGATGACGAGGAAGAAATCGAATTCATCAAGGAAAATGAATTTGCTGTAGATGGCAGTACCCGTCTGGAAGATTTCAATGAAATGGTTGGTACAGAGCTGATCTGTGAGGATGTGGATACTATTGCAGGCTATATCCTTGTAAAACTGGGCAACTTCCCTGTGGAAGGGCAGGAGATCGAAACAGACGGCCTGAAGATCATTGTGGAAGAAATGGATAAAAGACGCATTGAAAAAGTGCATATCTACAAGATCGAAGAAAAAGAAGAAGCGGAAGGCTCCGAAGAAACAGAAGAATAAGCAGAAAAAAGGAGATGTGAAATCACATCTCCTTTTTGTGTTTTATTTTGTCAGAGTACTCAGCATGGTTTCTGTTGTTTCCATGTAGTAGGATGCATCCTGCATACCTTCGATCTTGAAGTCGCGGGGCATACCGTCCTGATCAACGAAGATGGTAGTAGGCAGGCCATTCAGATTGTCCATGATCCATTTTGCCAGATGCTGATCGGGCATGATGCCGATAAAAGTGACATCTGCTTCTTCATAGGCGTCCAGTGCTTTTTTCTCAGCTGCTTCCGTAGGGGTATCGATCACCACCTGCACGAAGTTTACATTGGGATGTTTTTTCTGCAGGTCTTTATAGAACGCCTGCAGGGTATCCAGTTCATTGATGCCTTCATCCAGACAATAGCTCGCCCAGAAGTTTACAACAGTCATGTCGTAATCATAGAAAACAGCAGTAGAAATGGGGTCGCCTTCCAAAGTGTTGGTCAGGAAAGTCAGATATTTGCCGTTATCCGCTACAGACTGCTGCACAGAATCTTCATCAGGCAGGAAGGTTTCGATGCTGTCCTTCAGCTCGGGCAGATAGGTTTCCAGTTCTTTATAAGTTGTCTGCGCGCCGTCAGAGAAGTGACCGATGCCGGAAGCATACCCGGTCATGAAATAGAAATGGAAATTTTCCTGCGCAGGCAGTTCTTCCACGCTGTTGTAAAGGGCCATTTCGCTTTTTACGGCTTCCGTTTCCAGATTTTCTTCTTTTACGACGATCATTTCCACAAGGGGAGTCATCAGTTCTTCCACTGGGATCTCGGATTCTGTATTGTTCAGTTCGGCCAGATTTTCATCCGGTGTGTAATTATAGCAGATCTTTGCATAAATTTCGCTGTTCGGGCTCACGGTAGGGGCGGGGATCAGATTGGAATTTTCCATTTCTACCCACGCATCGGGGATCGTATAAGCCAGACCGCATTCTTCGAAGCGGAATTCTGTCTGGATTTCCTGCTGGGACTGCTCCGGTGTTTCTTCCTTACCGCAGCCGACAGAAAAAAGCATCATCATTGCCAGAAGCAGGGCAAGTTTCTTTTTCATATTGAAAAACCTCCTGTATGATTGTTTTTTGATTCGGTATCCATTATAGCGAAAAACCAATTGTTCCGCAACTGAAAGAGGGAGAGACAAAGGAAAAAACACCGGGAAACCAATTTTAATGACATTTTAATCTGATCTGAAGCAGCCTTTAAGAAGAAAAAAGGATACTGGAAGCAGACAAAATGCGTGAGAATTGGTATACTGATAAAAAACAGAAGAAAACGAAGGATGTGAGTGATATGGAACGGAAAAAGATTCTTCTGGTGGAAGACGAAGTGAAACTGGCTCGTTTTGTAGAACTGGAATTGAAATATGAAGGTTATGATGTAACGGTCTGTCATGATGGCAGAGAAGGGATGCAGCAGATCACGGATGGGAAATATGATATGCTGCTGCTGGATCTGATGCTGCCCGGACTGACGGGGATCGAGATCTGCCGCAGAGTGCGTAAATTTTCGCAGATCCCTATTATCATACTGACTGCAAAGGATGAAGTGATGGATAAGGTGGCCGGGCTGGACAGCGGCGCGGATGATTATATGACCAAGCCCTTTGCCATTGAAGAGTTGCTGGCCAGAATGCGGGTGGCATTCAAGCACAGTGCAGGAACGGCAGTGAAAAAATCTGTTTTGCAGGTGCAGGATCTTGAGATCGATCTGGAAAAACGCATGGTGACTGTCGGCGGAAAACTGGTAGACCTGACGAAGAAGGAATATGAACTGCTGACGTATCTGGTGCAGAATAAAAACATCGTTCTGACCAGAGAACAGATTCTCAATGAAGTATGGGGTTACAGTTACATCGGGGAGACCAATGTAGTGGATGTTTATATCCGTTATCTGCGTGCAAAGATCGACGAGGCCTTTGGGAAGAAATATATCCTGACCATTCGAGGAGTAGGTTATTATGTCAAAGAAGAAGAATAAGCTGTTCAGTGGGTTTCACCATCTGGCCATTGCCAAAAGGATCACGCTGCTCTATGGCGGTATTTTCACCCTTTCTCTGCTGTTTCTGAGCGGATTTATGATACTGAATATCTCCAGTATGCAGCAGAGTACCATGCGAAGAGAACTGATCGGTTCCATGGAACTGGTGCAGCAGTATCTGGATGACGGAAAAATGCTTTCCAATGAAGGATTATCTGGTCTGCAGAAGGATAGTTATGTAGAAATCAGTGTGTTCAGCTACAGAGAAAACAAAATGTATAACAGTGTGCCGGGAAATACACCGCCGTTTATCCTGCATCCCCATGCGGGGGAACAGCGGGATCCTGACTGGGACTGGAATAAGGAAGAACCGGATCTGCCTTATCTGAGAGAAAAGGAACTGAAAAATACCGGCTTTGAGATCAATGTACAGCGAGAAAACAAAAGCGGTAATCTGGAATATATTCTGGAAAATGAAGCGGATCAGCAGTTTATGCTGCTTTCCACCCACCACCGAGCAGAAAGCGGCATGTATCGTATTCAGGTGTTTCGCATGATGGCCGATGGCGGCTATATGATCTGGAATTTTATGTCCAAAATGCTGATTGCAGATATCATCGGCATTTTCTGTGCATTTTTGATCGGGCAGTATATCAGCCGCAGGATGCTGAAACCGGTGGAAGCCATCAGAGAAGCGGCGGAGCGTATTTCTATCGAGGATCTGAGTCAGCGTATTTCTACAGATGGCCCTGATGATGAAATGAAGGAACTGACGGTGACCTTCAATTCCATGATCGACAGACTGGATACCTCTTTTCAGAAGCAGAACCAGTTTATTTCTGATGCATCCCATGAACTGCGCACGCCTATTTCCGTGATACAGGGGTATGCCAATCTGATTAACCGTTGGGGGAAAAGTGACCCGGATATCCTGCAGGAATCCATCGATTCTATCCTGACGGAAACGGAACATATGAGCACCATGATCCGGCAGCTGCTTTTTCTGGCAAAAAGCGACCAGAGCAAGCTGAGCCTGCAGAAAACCAAGATGTCACTAAATGAAGTGGCGGAAGAATTGGTGCGGGATATGGAAGTGCTGGAAGTAAACAGAAAAATCACCTATACAGAGGAAGATGCAGTGGAAATACTGGCGGATTATGATCTCTTGAAACAGCTTCTATGGATCCATGGGGAAAATGCCCTGAAATATTCTGCAGATGGCGGAGAAGTGGAAGTAAAGGTATGGAAAGATAAAAAATTTGGCTATGTATCCATTCGGGATAATGGGATCGGGATCGCGGAGGAAGATATTCCGAAGATCTTCGACCGTTTCTATCGTGTGGATAAATCCAGAAATAAAGAGATCTCCGGCACAGGGCTTGGCCTGGCCATTGCGAAATGGATCGTGGAAAGTCACGACGGAGAAATTATAGTGGAAAGTAAGCCTGGAGAAGGGACCGTATTTATCGATCGATTCCGGCTGTATAAAAAAGCAACTTGAAAAATTTCAAAAATGCCTCTGGAATCATCAGATTTCGGGGGCATTTTTTATGAAAGAAAGATTCTTAAATTAATCTTAATATTTCCCATAAGTATTGTATGCAACGGAATGATACGATATAATATCCTTGTGAGATGGAAAAATGTCTTTAGCAGAAAAGACGCGGATCGATACATAAAAAAGGAGGAATCCCTATGAAGAAAAAACTGGCGGCATTCTTATGCGGGGTAATGTGCGTGACAGCTTTCACAGGCTGTTCCAAAACAGAACTGGCATATCTGAAAATGAGCAGTGACCTGATGGATACCATGTCTTCCTGCGTGGTAGAAGGCACGATGCAGGCGGATATCGATTTTGATGCCTTTGATGCTCTGTCGAAAGATATTGCGGAAGCTACAGGCGGCATGAATGACGGAGCAGCAAACGGCCTGAGCGGAAAGAAATCTCTGGATGTAGACTATACCATGAATATGAATATCGATACGCTGGAATATGATATGTCCTTTGATGTGAACTATGACGGCAAGGACTATGATATGGGCAAACTGTATTACAGTCTGGATAAAGGCGTATTTGTAAGCAGCAATACCCTGTGGGGTGCTTATCAGATCGCCAAAGACCTGACAGACAGTAAGGCAGAATATATCTGGAGTGAAGCCTTTGCAAGAGACCTGCAGGATATTCTGACAGACGAAAGATATATCGAGCTTGTTTCTGTAGAGCAGCTGACAGGTGTAAACATGGATGAAGTGATGCCGGAACAGAATATGGCGGAACTGTATGATGCAGTATTTACCTTCTACGAAGATGTTCTGGAAGGCTTTGAAACAGGCATGGTGAAGGAGATCAACGGCGGCTATAAGATCGAAGCGAACGGTCACGAAGTGGCACAGCTGCTGGTGGATCTGCTGCAGTTCGTTGCAGATAATCCCGATCAGGTCATCAATGCCACAGAGGCATACATGATGGCAGTTCTGGAGTCTGTGGAAGTTGGTACACCGGAAGAAACTGCAGAGGCCAAAGAAGCAATGGCGATGCTTTTTGCAGAAGCGAGAGCATCTCAGGATGATTTTGTGGAAGCGGCAGGCCAGTTTGCAGTGATCCTGGAGGGTCTGCTGCAGGATACGACTGTCGATATGCTGCTGGACAGCTTTAAGTATACGGCTACAGTGAAAAAAGTTGGCGGCGGATTTGACTCTGAAGCAGCATATACCGTAAAACATGATGGCAAGATGGTTTGCAGTCTGGTAACAGAATCTGTGATGAAAAAGGCGGATGTACAGATCGCTTTCCCTAAAAAGGGCGTGACTGTGGATGAACTGACTGAAAGACTGGCCGTTCTGGAAAATAAGTATAATCCTGTAACGGGTGTTTCTGTGACATGGGGTATGTACGGCGATAATGAACATGCAGATATTTATACCATGAGAAGTGTTGCAGAAGGTGCATATTTCGGCAGCAATTTTAACTGGTCCGAGATCATCATTGAAGACGGCAGAGCATACCTGCCTCTGCGTATGATCGCAGAAGTGCTGGGTGAAGAAGTTGGCTGGGAAAACAGCACAAAGACACCCTATGTGATGCAGCACGGCGAACGCATCGATATGAAGGGCAAACTGTTGGAAGACAGAGCGTATGTAGGTATCAGGGATTTTGAAAAACTGGGCTATACAGTAACTTATATGTCTCATAAAGATGACTTTGACAGCTACTTTGACTATAAAGAAGTTGTGATCGAAAAATAAATCAGAATAAAAATAGGAGACTCGAAAGAGTCTCCTTATTTTTGTGTCCGTTTTTTCAGTTCTTCCCAGAATCTGTAAGGGATGGCCAGATTGCTTTTTCCGCTGCCCAGGTGGATATTGGG
The DNA here is from genome assembly GCA_017442465.1 of Anaerotignum sp. GTDB lineage: Bacteria > Bacillota > Clostridia > Lachnospirales > Anaerotignaceae > Anaerotignum_A. The sequence goes on from JAFRZQ010000113.1 coordinate 6,563, forward strand.
CTTATTTTTTCCGTGGAAATCACTGCCGCCGGAGGGAAGCAGATCCATTTTTTCTGCGAGAGCTGTTATGGCTTTGGTTTCTGCCGGGGAATAGGTGGAATACTGGCATTCTATGCCATCCAGACCATAGGGGATCAGTTCTTCGCATAATTCTTCCAATTGTTCCAGGCTGAGCCCGTACAGCGTAGGATGGGCCAGTACAGCTGCACCGCCGGCTTCCTTAATGGTCTGAATGCAAAGGGCGGGAGTCAGAAATTCCCGTTCCACATAGCCGGGCAGTCCCGGAGAAATATAACGGGAGAAGGCATCCTCTTTTTTAGCGATATAGCCTTTCTGTAAAAGCACATTGGCAAAGTGGGCGCGGGTGATGATTTCCCCGCCGGCATTGGCTGCCACTTCTTCTATGGTGATATGGAGACCAATGGAGGATAATTTTTCGCACATTTTACTGTTTCTGAGATCGCGGCTTTGGCGGATCTCCTGCATGCGGCTCAGCAGAGCGGGGTGTGCAGGGTCAAATCCCAGCCCGACCAGATGTATTTCCGGACGATGGTGCTTTTCCCACAGGGCAGCAAATTCGATGCCGGGGATGGTTTCGATGCCAAGGGCGTTTCCTGTTTTCTGAAATTCATCCAGCCCGTCGATGGTATCATGATCAGTCAGGGCAATGGCGGAAAGGCCGAGTTTTTTCGCCAGCTCCGCAACCTCTGCGGGAGAATAGGTCCCATCGGATGCGGTGGAGTGGGCGTGTAAGTCAATGATTGGCGGATATTGCATGGATATCACTCCTTTCAATATTCAATTATAACATATTTTTCAGAAAAGCCCCATACAATAAAACCAAAATAGGTAGGGGTGATTCTTTGAAAAAGAAGGAGAGGTCAGCCGATAGAAAAGAACGAAACGGGATGGATGGCGGCAGGGCGGTTTGCCTTTTGAGGGGGATGGCGGTAGCTTTGGCGATCACCTGCATTATTTTTATTGGATTTGGTATTGTGCTTACATATACAGACCTGTCGGAGGAAAGCCTGCCGCTGGTTTCTATGATCTGCACAGGGCTTTCTGCTTCTGCGGCGGGCTTTGACTGGGCGGCATGCATGCGGAAAAAAGGGATCCTGTGGGGGATGGCTGCGGGGGCAGTGTATACCCTTCTTCTGTTCCTGATCACAAGTATGGCAAAAGATAGCTTTGGACTGCAGCTTTCTTCCTTCATGACATTGGCGGTTGCCCTTGCCGGCGGAGCCGCAGGCGGCATTTTGGGCGTAAACAGAAAATAAACTTGCAAATCCTGGGTTTTGTGCTAAAATATCTGCATGCGTAACGAAATAAAGGGGAATGGATCCTTTCGGGCAAATGGGAAGATTCATCCCTTTTTTGTGTAGAAAAATACTTGGAAGAGAACAGAAAAGTCAGGAGGAAAGCATATGCGGCTTGGCGGAAAAATGCGGCTTCTTATCCTGCTTCTGATCGCTGTGGGGCTGAGTGTGCTTTCCTATCGCGGTATTGGGGAGGAGGGTCGTTTCAGCGTTGGACAGATCGAACAGGGGCTGGATCTGAAAGGCGGCGTGGATATTGTTTATGAAGCGGACCGGGAAACAGTAACAGATGAAGAAATGACAGCGGCAATTTCCCTTTTGCAGGGCAGGCTGGACTGGAATGGATGGACAGAGGCAGAAGTTGCCAGAGAAGGGGATAAGCGTATCCGTGTACAGATCCCCGGGGTGGAAAACGCAGAAGAAGCCATTCAGCAGATCGGGCAGACGGCACAGCTTTCCTTTATGGATGGCAGCGGAAATGTACTTCTGACCGGTGATATGGTGAAAATGGCGGAAAAACAGGTGGGGGCCGTGAGTGAACATAGTCCCAGCATGCCTTATGTTGCCATTGCGTTCAATGAAGAAGGAACAAAACGATTTGCGGAAGCAACACAGAATAATCTGAATAAGATCATTTACATCGTTATGGATGAAGAAGTGATCAGTGCGCCGGTGGTACAGACGGCAATTACCAATGGACAGGCAGTGATCACAGGTCAGTTTACGGCGGAGGAAGCTGCGGAACTGGCAGCTCTGATCCGGGCAGGATCTTTGCCCTTCGATCTGAAGGTGATGCAGATGGAAAATGTAGGTGCAAGGCTGGGGGCAGATGCCCTTTCCACAGGTGTTTTTGCCGGTATCGTCGGCATTGCACTGGTGCTGGTGTTTATGGTGTTCAAGTATAAATTGCTGGGCTTTGCGGCGGACTGGGCACTGATCATTTATATCTGCCTGGAACTGATTTTCCTGAGCATGTTCCATGTGACACTGACCCTGCCGGGGATCGCAGGTCTTGTGCTTTCTGCGGGTATGGCAGTGGATGCTAATATTGTTATTTTTGAACGGATCAAAGAAGAGCTGGTAACAGGAAAAACGCTGCGGGTAGCTGTGAAAAATGGCTTCAAACGAGCGTTCCCGGCGATCCTGGATGGGAATGTAACGACTTTGATCGCAGCGGCAGTGCTGTTTTTCCTGGGCAGCGGTACCATCAAAGGTTTTGCCACAACGCTGATGATCGGTATCGTGATTTCCATGTTTACAGCTTTGGTGATCACGCGTCTGCTGGTAAACAGTATGATCCGGGCGGGTATCCATAATCCGAAATATTATGGGCTGCGGCTGAAGTAAGGGGGCGGAGAAATGAATGTGATCGAAAACAGAAAGAAATTTTTTATCCTCTCCCTGCTGATCATTCTGATCGGCTTTGGTGCGATGTTTGCCAATTACAAAGCGGGTAATGGTATTTTCAACTGGGATGTGGAATTTACCGGAGGCACCTCTATGGAAATCGACCTGGGGGAAGAATATGAGGTGACGGAACTGGAAGAGATCATCCGTGAGGTGACAGGGCAGACCAGCCCTCAGATCCAGCAGATCCTGGGAACCAATGGGGCAAGGATCAGGATACAGTCTGTAGACAGCCAGACGAGAATGAACCTTCTGAATGTGCTTTGGGACCGATATCCTTCCGCAGAACTGAAGGAATCCAATGATATCAGCGGCACAGTCAGCAGAGAAATGCAGCAGGCAGCCCTGAAAGCAACACTCATTGCCGGTGCGGCAATGCTTTTGTATATTTCCATTCGCTTCAGGGATTTCCGGGCGGGCAGCAGTGCGATCATTGCACTTATCCATGATGTGCTGATCGTTCTGGCGTCTTATGCAGTGCTGCGGATCCCGGTCAATAATGGTTTTATTGCGGTGCTTCTGACGGTTCTGGGTTATTCTGTCAATTCTACCATCGTTATTTTTGACAGGATCAGAGAAAACAAGAATAAATTCAAACCATATCAGATGGCGGAGCGTATCGATAAAAGTATCGGGCAGACCCTGTCCCGTTCCATCAATACATCCCTGACTACTTTGTTTACCATCGGTGCCATTTATGTGATCGGCGTGCCTTCTATCAAGGAGTTTGCGCTGCCGATGATGATCGGTATCATTGCCGGGGCATATTCTTCCATCTGTATTTCCGGCCCTGTGTGGTATAGTCTGATGTCAAAAAAGACAAGAGAATTGCAGTATGATAAGTAAGGAACAGCATTGTTTTGGGGGATATCTCCCAAAATGATGCTTTTTTCTTTTATAAAATCCATTTTTGTGGTATGATTTGGGATAGTATGAAAAGGAGGTGCCCGATGAAACGCTGGCTTTTGAAACGTACAAAAGTGAATACGGCTGCAATGGCAAAGGAACTGGGGATCCGTCAGGCGACGGCGGCAGTTCTTGCCAACAGAGGGCTGCTCTCCAGAAAGGAAGCTCAGGATTTTCTGTATGGAGGAGAGGCTGCCTTTGGGGACCCTGCAGAAATGAAAGACCTGCTGAAAGGCGTTTCCCTGATCGCCCAGGCGATACAGGAAGGGAAAAGAATCGCTGTGTATGGAGATTATGATGTGGATGGCGTGATGAGTACCACCATCCTGTATCAGACGATCCTGCGGTGCGGCGGAAAGGTCATGTTTTATCTGCCTCATCGGCAGAAAGAAGGTTATGGCCTGAATCTGAAAGCCGTGGAAGACCTGTCTGCAGAAGGAGTGGAAGTTCTTTTTACCTGTGACAATGGCATTGCAGCTCTGCAGGAGGCGGCACTTGCCAAGGAAAAGGGCATGACAGTGGTACTGCTGGATCATCATGAGCCTGGATTTACCGGCATTGGCGAAGAAAGAAGGGATATCCTTCCGAAAGCAGACGCCATTATAGACCCGAAGCAGAGGGATTGCGGCTATCCCTTCAAGCATATGTGTGCAGGGGGTCTTTCCTATAAATTTTCCAGATTGCTGCTACAGGAATTCTGTATTGCGGATGAAGCACTGGAAAAACAGCTGGTTTCCTTTGCAGCCATTGCAACAGTCTGCGATATCGTAGACCTTCTGGGAGAAAACCGTGCTATCGTGCGAAAAGGTCTGCCGGAAATACAGAAAGCGAAAAATATCGGTCTGCGGGCTCTTATGGAGGAAGCGGGGCTGGCGGATAAGGTGATCTCCGACTATCACATTGGTTTTATCATTGGCCCCTGCATCAACGCGGCAGGGCGTTTGGAAAGTGGCAGACAGGCAGTAGAACTGTTCTGCAGCAAAGATGATAGAGATGCCCGTGAAAAGGCAAAAATGCTGGTGCGGCTCAATGAGGAACGAAAGCACCTGACGGAAGAAGCAGCTATGCGGGCGGATATTGCCCTGCAGGAAGGCGATGCACTGAAAGAACGGGTGCTTGTATTGTATGATCCGATGATCCATGAAAGCATTGCAGGTATCGTTGCAGGCCGCATCAAGGACAAATATTATCATCCAACGATCCTTATTACCGGAAGTGAGGATGGTGCAAAAGGTTCCGGCAGAAGTATTGAAGGGTATCATATTTTTGAGGCCCTTTTTGAGAACAGAGATTTGTTTACCCGTTTTGGCGGACATGCCATGGCAGCAGGGTTATCTCTGCCTGTGGAAAATATCGATAGTTTAAGAAAACGGCTGAACGAACAGTGTCAGCTGACGGATGAGGAAATGATCCCGGTTCTGCGGATCGAAAAATCCCTTTCCTTTGCAGAGATCGATTTGGGGCTGGCAAAGGAACTGAAGGCCTTGGCGCCCTTCGGCAAGGGGAATCCTGCACCGCTGTTTGGCTCCAAAGGGATTTGTGCGGACAGGGTGGATATGATCGGCAAGGACAGAAATATCCTGCGGATGACCTTATCCGAACCCCAGAGCGGTACAAGACTTTCTGCCATTTCCTTTGATGGATACGAACAGCTGCGGGAAATGCTAAAAGAATTGTATCCGGCAGAAGAATGTGATAAAATAATCCTTAGCGGACAACTGCCTGAACTGTTGGATATCGTGTACAGCGTGGATATCAATACATATAACGGCAGGAGCAATGTGCAGCTGATGATCAAAGATTTCCGGTTTGCGAAATAAGGAGGAAGGCAATATGGAATACTTAAAAAATAAAATCAGATCTATCGAAAATTTCCCTGAAGAAGGCGTGATTTTCCGTGATATCACAACACTGCTGAAAGATGCGGAAGGCATGAAGGCAGCCATCGATGAAATGACAAAAAAACTGGAGGGCGTAGATTTTGATGTGGTTCTGGGCCCTGAATCCAGAGGCTTCATTTTCGGTATGCCCGTGGCTTATAATATGGGCAAAGGATTCGTTCCCGTGCGTAAAGCCGGCAAACTGCCTGCAGAAGTGGTAAGCAAGGAATATGCGCTGGAATACGGCACAGCCACCATCGAAATGCACAAGGATGCTATCCAGCCTGGCCAGAAGGTAGTCATTGTGGATGACCTGATGGCAACAGGCGGCACAGCAAAGGCTATCGTGGAAATGGTGGAAGAAATGGGTGCGGAAGTGGCAGCGATGCTGTTCCTGATCGAACTGGACTTCCTGGAAGGCAGAAAGGTTCTGCCCGGTTATAAGATCGAATCCGTTATCCATTATTAAGCGATAAGCGGAGAAAGCCGTTTCAATAAAAATAAAGCAGAGAATCTGTTTACATGGTTCTCTGCTTACATTTTTTTGGGACGATTTGCGGAGCAAATGTTTGAGTAAGGCAGAGCCTTACGAAAATGGCTTTCGGAGAGGGGGAGTTTATGTACGGACAATTTTTTCTGCTGTTTGGTCTGATCGTTGTGGGCTATTACTGCAATAAAAAAGGATGGCTGGACAGGGAAACGAATAAAAACATGGGTGCCATGGTCATGCATGTGACCATCCCTGCGCTGATCGTTTCCACCATTGCCAACATTGAAATCACAGATACTATCCTGAAAGGTTTTTTCCTTTCTGTAGCGGCACAGGTGGCCATTGCCATTGCCTTTGGCTTTCTGATCCGTCTTTATGGCAAATGGAGAAAGATGGATGCGCGCCTGCTGCCCATGCTGGATATCACCACAGGTTCCATGAATACGGGTTTTATCGGTTTGCCTGTAGCGGCGATCTTTTTTGGTGACGGCGGTGTGATCTATATGTCTGCCGGGGTTCTGGCACTGAATCTGTATCTGTGGAGCTACGGCATTTTTGTCATTGAAAATAAAAAGAGCGAAGGCGGTCTGAAAAGAACGGTGAAAAAAATCGCAACGAATATCAACTGTCTGGCGATCTTCATTGGCCTTGCCCTGTCCCTGACAGGTGTGATCGATCATCTGCCGGAAATGCTTATGACTTTCCTGAAAAAAGTAGGTGATCTGGCAACGCCTCTGTCTCTGATCTATATTGGTGCGCTGGCCGGCAGCAGCGGTATCATGGCTCTTTTGAAGGAAAAAACGGCACTGGAGATCAGCCTCATCAAAATGATCGGTATGCCCCTTCTGGCATGGGCCATCATGCTGGTGGTGCCTGCGGGGGATATGGCAAAGTCTGCATTTCTGCTGGCGGCATCCCTGCCTGCGGCAGTGGTTGTTCCCATGATGGTGGAACAGTATGGTTACGGGGAAAAATTATCTTCGGATATCGTCCTTTGGTCTACCTTTATTTCCATGCTGACCATGCCTGCCTGTGTGTGGCTGGCTGGCATTTTGTACTGAAAAAATGCGGGAAAACATTGATTTTTCCACGAAAAAGTCCTTGCAATACGCTTGGATGCGTGGTATAATCTTTCATGTTGATTACGGACGGTCCAATACAGCACCAAGGGGGTGCAGCAAGAACGTCTATGGTGTATAAGGAGGATATAACAATGGATATCATCAGAGAACTGGAAAAAGAACAGCTGAAAAGCGACGTAACACCTTTTAACGTAGGCGACACAGTACGTGTATACGCTAAAGTAGTAGAAGGTACAAGAGAAAGACTGCAGATGTTCGAAGGCGTTGTTCTGAAAAGACAGGGCGGCGGTCTGAGAGAAACTTTCACAGTAAGACGTATCGCTTCCGGCGTTGGCGTTGAAAGAACATGGCCTGTTCACTCTCCCAGAATCGACAGAATCGAAGTTGTTAGACGCGGTCTGGTAAGACGTGCGAAACTGAACTACCTGAGAGACAGAGTTGGTAAAGCAGCTAAGGTTAAAGAAGTTCTGAAATAATCAGTACGGAAACGAGAAAAGCAGTCTCGATGAACATGGTTCATCGAGACTTTTTTCGTGAGGGGCGAAGAAGGATCTGCGCCCTTGACGAAAGAAGTTGTTTGCAAAAGGAGGTCTGCAATATGGAAAAAGAAGAACTGGAAATGATCGAAGAAACAGTGGAAACAGAGGAAGAAAGCGGCAGAAAGAAAAAAGAAAAGAGATCAATGCCTTTTGTTTTGCAGCTGGTTTTGTTGGTTGTGATGGTAGTGATCCTGCGTAATGTGATGGGGACAGTGTTGGTAAAAGGTTCCTCCATGGAGCCCAACTTTAACCATGGCGATCTGGTGTTTATCAATAAACTGAGTACATCTATTGGTTCTCCTGATTATGGCGACGTTGTGATCTGCAAGCTGGACGAAGGCTCCGGTTATGAAAATATCATCAAGCGTGTGATCGGTCTGCCCGGTGATGAGATCGATATCGTGGAAAATGATGATGACGAAGATGTATATGATCTGTATGTAAATGGGGAATATATCGAAGAAGATTTTCTTGGAGAACCCATGATGACAGACGGCAATATCGAATATCCCTTCGAAGTGCCTGAAAACAGTTATTTTGTCATGGGGGACAACAGAAACGAAAGTCTGGACAGCCGCAGAGAATCCGTTGGTGCCATCCATAAGGATGACCTGATGGGCAAAGTCGTTCTGCGTCTGTATCCCTTCAGTGAATTTGGTCTGATCGACTGAGAATAGAAAGAGGTAAGTTATGAACAATATTCAGTGGTACCCCGGGCATATGACAAAGACCCGCAGAATGATGGAGGAAAATATCTCTCTGGTAGATATCGTCATTGAGCTGGTCGATGCCCGTATCCCTTACAGCAGCAAAAATCCCGATCTGGATACGATCGCAAAGAATAAACACCGCATCGTCCTTCTGAATAAATGTGACCTTGCCGATGACAGAGCAACAGAGATCTGGCAGGAATACTTTGAAAAAAAGGGCTTCCGCGTTATCCGTATCAATGCCCTGAAAGGCAGCGGCTTTGGCGAAGTGACAGAAGCGGCCAGAGATCTGATGAAGGAAAAAATCGAAAAACTGAAAGCCAGAGGCAGAATCAATGTGCCTATCCGTAGCATGATCGTTGGTATCCCCAATGTGGGCAAATCCACATTCATCAATAAATATGTGGGTAAGGTAACAGCGAAAACTGGGGATAAACCCGGCGTGACCCGCGGCAAGCAGTGGATCAAGCTGAAAAAGGACTTTGAACTTCTGGATACACCCGGTATCCTGTGGCCCAAATTTGAAGACCAGCCGGTTGGTCTGAAACTGGCATTTACAGGGGCTATCAATGATGATATCCTTGACCCCGAAAATATGGCACTGGAATTTATCAATCATATGGTGGCAAGAGACCCTGACTGCATCCGCAAACGCTATCAGATCGAATTCGATTCCATCGAAGAACCCCATGTGATCCTGGAAAAGATCGCCATTGCCCGTGGCTTTAAGAAAAAAGGCGATGAACCTGATCTGGAACGCACAGGCAAGATCATCATGGATGAATATCGTGGCGGCAAGCTGGGCAAGATCACTCTGGAACTGCCTGAAGATATCGATGATATGCTGGAAAAGAAAGCAGTGAGAGAGGCGGAAAAAGCTCTGCTGGATAAGGAAAGAAAAAGAGCCTATAACAAAAAGAAAAAATAATGCAGTCTAAACGACTACAGAGCCGAGAGTTTTCTCGGCTTTTTTTGTGGAACAAATGCGGATTTTTTTCGTCCAAAGAGAAAAGACTATGTCCGAAGGGAGTGGGAATTGTGAATAAAAAGATACTGTTCTGTGGATTGCTTTGCATGATCTGCCTGTCCGGCTGCGGAAAAAGAGAACTGCTGAAGGAAAAATTGGATGCGGCGAAAATTGATAAAGTGGTAGTGACTATGGCTATGGGGAACCCGGCCTATGGTGCGGATGCGAAAGTCATTACAGACCCGAAAGAGGTGCAGGATTTTGTGTTCCTGTTCAACAATGCAGAAGTGGATGAAAAAATTGATAAAGAGGATGAATGGGTGGCTCTTTCCGGCTCCTATACCTTTTTCAGCGGAGAGGAACAGGTGGCAAAATTTAATGTAAATGCCAATGATCCCGAACGCATCTGGATCAATGATGCTTTTTATGAAATTGAATATCCCGATGATATGTTGGATCCCTATGGTTTATACAGTTATTCTGATGCAGAGATCATCGTTGTGGATGAAAATGGGCAGGAGATGATACGTCCTGAAGAATAAAAAGGAGATACCTGAGTTTTTAGATCAGGTATCTCTTTTGGTTTACAGGGAAAAATTCAGTTCCCAGTTTCCGTAGATGGGCAGGGGCTGGTCGGCTTTTTTGCTGCTGATAAAGGAATCGATTTTCATGGTATAGGTGCCGTTTTCCAGATCATACAAAGCAACATAGAAGAGAGCCTGTCCCTCTGTGACTGTAACAGGAGCGGTATCTGTGCCTTCCAGAACCGTATTTCCTGTTTTGTCTAAGATTTTATAGGAACCGATCGCAAGCATTTCACATTCTTTGTAAGGAAATGCAGCCGGGTTTACAAATGTTGTTTTTACCAGCAATTCGTTTTCTTCTGCAGAAAGGGATACTGTGATTTCATCCGTTGCATTTTCATACTCCGTTCCGGTTACAGCGCCAAAGATATTTTTGACATCTTTGAAGGACCCGCTGGTTTTAACAGCCATACCGATGACGGGCAGACAAAGAGCAAGAACGGCAGCGATGAGTAAAGTACGCTTCAGGGATTTTGTTTTCTTCATATATCTTTCCTCCGCTTCAAGGGATCGTTCTGCGAGACAGTTTTGGGTGATTCGTGCTTTCATATCCGCAGGCATCTCTATGGATTCCATAGCATTTTTCAGATTTTGCATATCCATTTACAGATACTCCTTTCTGTAGGTATTTTCTAAGAGTTTTCGTCCTTTTTGCAGCCGCATTTTAACGGCAGAAGGGGATCTTTCGATGATCTCTGCAATCTCATGGATGCGGTATCCTTCTACATAATAGAGGATCAGTACCAGTTTGAATCTTTCGGGCAGTTCCATCAGGGCATCCAGAAGGGACGCGTCAGTTTCTTTTTCAGTCAGATGATACTGGGTGTCGATATCGACCTGCGGATGGCGTTTTCGATATCGCAGCATATCGTGGCAGATGTTGGTACAGACTTTGAAAAGCCATGCTTTTTCGTGGTCGGCATCTCGAAAATTCGGTGCTTTCTGCAGATATCTGATCATCGTATCCTGTATGGCGTCTTCTGCATCAGATTCATTTCTAAGCATGACAAGGCTAAGACGAAACAGGCCGTTGCCATAAGTTTGTAAGAGGGTCTCTATTTTTTCTGCTGTAGTGTTGGTTTGCATTTTCATCCTCCTTTCACTGAGAACACGAATGAGAAAGGGAAATGGTCAATTATTTCAATAAAAAAGTTCTCTCGTTTTGTGCAAGAGAACTTTTGATGGTTTATTTTTCAATGGGTGTTGTTTTCAGGATCTCGATGATATTCTGGATGACCTGCGCGGTAAAGCCCCAGATGGTATGTCCTGCGTATTCATAGAACAGCTGAGTGGTTTTGCCTTTGCTGAAAGGATAATCCTTGCCGCCTTCGATGCGTTCATAGGGGAAATCATCGGACTGTACCACTTTCCAGACGGTATCGTATTTATCCGGCTCTGTTTCCAGGAAGAATTTCAGAGGAACTGTAAAAATCTCCTCTACTTCTTCGGGATTGGGCTTGGCATTCTGATATACTTCATAGGGCACATAACCGATGAAAGGCTGGATCATGCCGCGGTAAATGGTCAGCATGAAATCGCTTTTGCCGATGATCTGGATATCCTCTCTGGGAATGCCGATCTCCTCTTCTGTTTCGCGGAGGGCTGTTTCTCTCAGGTGTTCACCTTTTTCCTGATGGCCGCCGGGGAAGCATACATCACCGGGCTGATTCACGCCGGCGGCTCTTTTGTTCAGAATAAAATGCAGTTCGCCGTCGATCTCGGTCAGCAGTGCCAGTACGGCAAAATAGCGCAGTCTCCACAGGGGTTCTGCTTTATGTTCAGAAAAGATGGAGGTCACTTTACTTAAACATCTTTTGGGTTCCATGGTTGTCATTCCTTTCTTAATTTTAGCTTTGATGTTGCAAGGCGACGACGGTAGCTTTCAACTTCTGCATAATGCTTACGAGTTGTGTTCACATCTGCATGACCGAGGGCGTCTGCTACAAGATAAATATCCTGTGTTTCCTGATATAGATTTGTACCAAAGGTACTTCTCAATTTATGAGGAGAGATGTTTTTGACTGTTACTCCCTGAGCGTATTTTTTTACAAGATTCTGCACAGAGCGAACAGTGATGCGGGTGCCTCGATTGGAAAGAAAAAGAGCATCCTCTTTTTCATCTTTTGTATCGGTATTATTTCGTTCTTCCAGATAATCTGTCAACGCTTCTTCTACTTCATCATTAAAATATAAGAATACTTCGTTACCGCCTTTTCTGGTAACTTTGATGGCGTTATTCTTAAAATCCAAATCTTTGATATTGATACCGACACATTCAGATACACGCATACCGGTGCCTAAAAGAAGGGTAACGATTGCTAAATCTCGTTTTTTTGTTTTTTCATGAAAGAGTTTTTCTCTGTCGGATAATTTTGATCCGGTTTCGACAGCATCCAATAAATCAGCGGCTTCATTCACATCCAAACGTACAATTGTTTTTTCATGTATTTTAGGAGTATCGACCAATGCAGCCGGATTTGAGGTAACAACTTTCATTTTAAAATAATATTTAAACATCATCCGTACTGCCGCCAGCTTGCGGGATTTGCCTTTTTCATCGTTGTGCATTTCCTTGCCGTAGGCAGGGTTTTCGTGGTCGGGGCGGATATAGTAGGAAAGATACTCCATAAAACTGTCGATATCTTCGGAGGAAATCTCATTCAGATGCTCTGCTGTGAGATCCTTCGTTTCCACGCCGCCAAGGGTACGGTGCTCTTCGTAAAGATAGCGGAAGAAGATACGCAGGTCGTATGCATAGGCCAGACGGGTCTTTGTGGACGTGGTCTGGGCGATGCCGCGGAAAAAGGACTGGGTAAAAGACGGCAGTTCCTTCTGGATCTCTCTCAGCCGCAGGGTTTCTTTATTTTTCAGTTCTTCGTGGTAAGTGGACATAGAGATCCTCCTTATTCTTCGGATACCCCGTCATTCCAGCCCTTCAGATTGGAACGTTTGATGGCACCGAATACCTTTTCCTGCAGATTGTCGTATTTCTTGGAAAGTTCTGCCAGCATTTCCTTGGTTTCCTGTCTTTTTGTGTTGCCGTCAGCAAGGCAGGGGTTTTTCACGATGTTGATACCGCTTTTGGTCACAAAGCTGCGGCATTCCCATTCGGGAACGTACATCAGCGGGCGGATGGAGTACAGCTTCTTTCTGTCCAGATAGCTGACAGGGGCAAAACAGTTCATTCTGCCTTCGTAGAACAGGGACATGAAGAAAGTTTCCACTACGTCATCCTTGTTGTGACCCAAGGCGATTTTGTTGCAGCCAAGTTTTTCCGCCATATCGTTCAATGCACCCTTACGCATTTTTGCGCAAAGGGAGCAGGGGTTTTTCTCTTTTCTTTCTTCGAAAATGATCTGACCGATATCTGTATTGACTACGGTATAATTTACACCCAGTTCATCGCACAGAGCCTGGATATCATCGTATTTTGCCCCGGGCAGACCAAGGGAAACGGTGATGGCTTCGATCTCGAATTTCTTTGGATAGAAGCGTTTCAGAGCATTTAGCGCCAGCAGCAGGCAGATGCTGTCCTTGCCGCCGGAAACGCCTACGGCGATCTTATCGCCATCTTCGATCATATGGTAATCATCTACGGCACGACGCACGTAGCTGAGCAGTTTCTGTAATTTCATAAAATTCTCCTTTGCATTTATTCGCAAAACAAAATAACTCATTTTAATTATACGGCATCAGTCGGAAAATGAAAAGGCGAACACATTCTTTTTTCGCTGATTTTGCAGGAAAAAGAATCTTTTATGCAGAAATAATAAAGGTAAGAAAATTGAGAAGGGGAGATACTATGAAGAAATTACTGGCAATACTTCTGGCAGGGTGTATGGCTTTTGGTATGACTGCCTGCGGCGGAGAAACGGCAACGGAGGATGCGCCGCCCAAAACGCCGGAAGAAGTCAAGACGGAATATATTCAGTCTATGATCGATGAAATGGATGCGGCGGAAAAAGCAGGACAGCTCATCATGGCGGATTTTCGTACAAACGCCGATGGGACAGGCATGACAGTCTTGTCTGATGAAGCAAAGGAAGCCCTTCGGGAATATTATATTGGTGGGGCCATTCTCTTTGCAGAAAATCTGGATACAAAAGAACAGACCCAGCAGCTGACTTATGACCTGCAGGCGGCAGCACATATTCCTTTGTTCATCGGCATCGACGAAGAAGGCGGGCTGGTTTCCCGCCTGAACAAGAGCAATAT
>JAFRZQ010000114.1 GCA_017442465.1 Anaerotignum sp.
CTGACAGGTGCACAGGTGATTTCCGAAGAAATCGGTATTTCCCTGCAGGATGCAACACTAGATATGTTGGGTTCTGCGAAGACAGTTCGTGTAGAAAAAGAACTGACAATCATCGCAGATGGCTTTGGTGATAAAGAAGCTATCCAGGCGCGTATTGCCCAGATCCGCAAAGGTATGGAAGAAACGGAATCCGATTTCGACAGAGAAAAATATCAGGAAAGACTGGCAAAACTGTGCGGCGGCGTAGCTGTGATCAAAGTCGGTGCGGCTACAGAAACTGAAATGAAAGAAAAGAAACTGCGTATGGAAGATGCACTGGCAGCAACAAAAGCAGCGGTGGAAGAAGGCATCGTTGCTGGTGGCGGCACAGCGCTGATCCATGCTATCGACAAAGTAAAAGCTGCTTGCGCTGATCTGACAGGTGATGAAAAAACCGGTGCTGAAATCGTGATCAAGGCACTGGAAGCACCTCTGCGTCAGATCGTTGCCAACGCTGGTCTGGAAGGTTCTGTTGTAGTAAACAAAGTAAAAGAACTGGATGACAGCATGGGATTTGATGCGCTGACAGAAGAATATGTGGAAATGGTAGAAGCCGGCATCCTTGATCCTGCAAAGGTAACAAGAAGTGCCCTGCAGAATGCAACATCTGTTGCATCCACATTCCTGACTACAGAAGCAGTGGTTGCGGATATTCCACAGAAGGCTGCTCCTGCAATGCCTGATCCTGGCATGGGATACATGTAAATAGCGGAGAAAGCTCCGAAAAAGGGAGGACAGAATTTTCTGTTTACAGGAAATTCTGTCCTTTTTTGCGGAAGGTTATCGATTATGAGCAAAAAATCTGTTCGAAAGAACTTTTTTTCTTTTTTGTCAATATAAAAATTACAGGTTTGTTCGTTCAAAAAAGCGAAAAAAACCGAAAATTTGTGAAATTTTTGTATAAATTAACACAATTGTTCCTGAGCGAAAGACAATGCAGACAATAATGAAAAAAATGTCCTTGAGAAAGGAACTTTTTTTGTTATATCTCTTGACTTTATGGGGTTTTATCAATATAATTGGCAGTGATTGAAAGTGTGTAGAGTACTGTATACATCTGCATTACTTCAAACGTTGAAAAAGATAATTAGAGGAGGGGTTTTCGTGTTACAGGTATTTGACATTCTTGGGCCCATCATGATCGGTCCATCCAGTTCTCATACAGCTGGCGCTGTTCGTATCGGTAAATACGCTCGTTCCGTACTGGGTAAAACACCTGTGAAAGCTGTGATCCGCTTCAGTGGTTCCTTTGCAAAAACATACAAAGGCCATGGTACAGATAAAGCAGTGATCGCCGGCATTTTAGGTATGGATACAGATGACAGCCGTATTCGTAACAGCATGCAGATCGCAACGGAAGAAGGTCTGGACTTCACATTTATCGAAGAAGACATCGACGGTGCGCATCCCAATACAGCTGAAATCACACTGACAGATGCTGACGGCAGATCTGCTCTGATTCAGGGCGCATCCATTGGCGGCGGCAATATCGTGATCAACAAGATCAACGATACGGAAGTATCCATCTCCGGTAAATCTGATACATTGGTTATTCCTCACGATGATGTGCCCGGTATGATCGCTGTGGTAACAAACATTCTGGCGGAAAAAGGCGTAAACGTTCATGGTTTCTCTCTGGGCAGAGACCGTAAGGGCGGTATTGCTGTTATGACCATCGAAATCGATGGCAACATCGATGAATCCATCAATGAAGCGATCATGGAATGCCCCAATATCCACGCATCCACGATCCTGAAAGCGATTTAAGGAGGGTGGAAAAATGCTGAAATATGATTCCGTAGCTGAACTGGTCAATGAAGCGGAGAAGAGAGGTCTGAAACTCTCTGAACTGGTTCTGAAAAGCCAGGCTCAGATCGCTGAAAGAACAGAAGCAGAGATGTTTGCACAGATGGCACGCTCTCTGGAAGTTATGAAAGAATCCGTTCAGGAAGGCATGGACAGAGATAAACGTTCTGCGTCCGGCCTGACAGGCGGCGACGCGTTCAAAATGAACGAAGCGCTGATGGGC
>JAFRZQ010000115.1 GCA_017442465.1 Anaerotignum sp.
CCTGAGGTCAGCTATGAAAGCGAAGCCTTTCTGCGGGAAAATCCTGCCGTCGACCTTGTCATGCGGGGAGAAGGGGAGCTGGTCTTTACAAAATTACTGGAGTATTGGGATAACGGTATTTTTGCTGACCTTTCCGAGATCGGCAGTCTGACCTATCGTCAGAATGGAGAAATCCGTTCTACTGTACAGGAGGAACCGCTGGATCTGGCGTTGTTGCCATTCCCTTATGAAGCGGATTTCAGTGATATCCAAAATCAGATCATTTACTATGAATCCTCCCGCGGCTGTCCCTATCAGTGTGGCTATTGCCTCTCTTCTGTAGAGCAGGGGGTGCGTTTTGTTCCGTTGGAAAAAGTACTGCCAGACTTGCAGAAATTTCTGGATGCAAGGGTGCCCCAGGTGAAATTTATCGACAGAACCTTTAACTGCAAGAAAAGCCATGCCATGGCTATATGGAAATATCTCCATGAACATGATAACGGTGTGACAAATTTCCATTTCGAGATCACGGCGGATATCATCGATCAGGAAGCCATTGATTATCTGAAACAGGTAAGAAAAGGGCTGTTCCAGTTTGAGATCGGTGTACAGTCTACAAACCCCCATACCATTAGAGCCATCAACCGTAATGTGGATTTTGACAAACTGGCTGGCATTGTGAAACAGATCAAGGCAGGGGAAAATATCCATCAGCATTTGGACCTGATCGCAGGCTTGCCTCATGAGGATTATGCATCCTTTGGATGCTCTTTCAATGATGTGTATGATCTGGAGCCGGAACAGCTGCAGCTGGGATTTCTGAAGGTGCTGAAAGGCTCCATGCTTCACCAGAAGCAGAAGGAGTATGAAATCGTTTATCATGATACTGCTCCTTATGAAGTGATGACCACTCATATGTTGCCCTATGAAGATACCCTTCGCCTGAAATATATCGAGGAAATGGTGGAAACCTATTATAACAGCGGTAAATTCCTCAATACACTGGCGTATCTGGTACCTCTGTACGAAAGTCCCTTTGCATTCTATGAAGCCTTGTCTCAATTCTGGCTGGCGGAAGGCTGTCAGTATAAATATCTTTCCAAAATTGGACTTTGCGATGTGCTGTGGGATTTTGTGAAGCTGAATGAAAAGGTGGATCTGGTGAAATTCCAGTGGGT
The DNA here is from genome assembly GCA_017442465.1 of Anaerotignum sp. Taxonomy (GTDB): domain Bacteria; phylum Bacillota; class Clostridia; order Lachnospirales; family Anaerotignaceae; genus Anaerotignum_A. The sequence goes on from JAFRZQ010000115.1 coordinate 1,158, forward strand.
AATGAAATTTGATATTGCCCTCCATGAAAAACCGAAGAAACTGCCCCAGTGGCTGACTGTCGGCGGGAATGGACAGGAATATGAACGCATCACGGCAAAACTGGTGCAGAAATATATTCCTTCCTATTTGGAAGCGGAAAAGAAAACGCTTATCAAAAATACCTATCTGGATCTGTTTGATGAGAAAATGATCCTGCTGGATTATGGGCATAGAGATTTGCTTGGCAATGCAGAATATCTGATGATTTCTATGGAGGAAGTGGAAGAATTGCTGGAAGCGGAAAAGTATAAGAAATAAAAGAAAGGCTACTGGAGAGCAGTAGCCTTATTTTTTATGAAATTACAGTTTTACAGTAGTCCAGTCTTCACAGTTCCAGACTTCTGTTACCACATCACGATAAAAATCGGGTTCGTGACAAATGAGAAGGATGCTGCCTTTGTATGCCTGCAGGGCACGTTTCAGTTCTTCTTTTGCGTCTACGTCCAGATGGTTCGTAGGTTCGTCCAGCAGCAGTACGTTTGTTTCGTTGTTGATGAGTTTGCACAGGCGTACCTTTGCCTGTTCGCCACCGCTCAGTACTTTTACCATGCTTTCAATGTGTTTGGTCGTCAGACCGCATTTTGCCAGTGCAGCGCGCACTTCATACTGGGTATAGGCGGGGAATTCCTTCCAGATCTCATCGATGCAAGTCACATTATCTGTGTATTTCTTTTCCTGCTCAAAATAGCCGGGATACAGATAATCGCCCAGTGTAGTTTTGCCGCTGAGGGGAGGGATTTCGCCGATGATGGACTTCAGCAGTGTTGTTTTACCGATACCGTTGGCACCGACTAATGCAATTTTCTGACCGCGTTCCATGGAAAGAGTAAGGGGGCGGGACAGGGGCTTGTCATAGCCGATGACCAGATCTTCTGTCTGGAAGATATATCTGCCGGCAGCTCTCGCTTCCTTGAAGTTGAATTCAGGCTTGGGTCTATCCTTCGCCAGTTCGATGACATCCATTTTATCCAGTTTTTTCTGTCTGGACATAGCCATATTTCTTGTGGCAACACGGGCTTTGTTTCTGGCAACGAAATCCTTCAGGTCTTCAATTTCCTGCTGCTGTTTGCGGTAAGCCGCTTCCAGCTGGGCTTTCTTCATTTCGTATACTTCCAGGAATTTATCATAGTCCCCAACATAGCGTGTCAGTTCTGCATTTTCTACATGATAGATCAGGTTGACAACACTGTTCAGGAAGGGGATATCATGGGAGATCAGGATGAAGGCATTTTCGTAATCATTCAGATAGCGTTTCAGCCATTCGATGTGGTTTTCATCCAGATAGTTGGTAGGTTCGTCCAGAAGGAGGATGTCGGGTTTTTCCAGCAGCAGTTTGCCCATCAGGACTTTTGTTCTCTGACCGCCGGAAAGTTCTGTTACATCTCTGTCCATGCCCAGATCAGTCAGACCCAGGGCCCGACCGATTTCATCTACTTTGGAGTCGATGATATAGAAATCGTGCTGATCCAGCATTTCCTGAATGGCACCGGTTTCTTCCATCAGGAAATTCATGCGTTCTTCATCACAGTCTGCCATTTCGGCATAGTATGCATTCATCTGGGCTTCCAGATCAAACAGGTAAGAAAATGCAGAAGACAGCACATCTCTGATGGTCTGGCCTTTTTCCAGAACAGTATGCTGGTCCAGGTAGCCAACGCGTACGTTTTTAGACCATTCGATCTTGCCTTCATCGGGCATCAGTTTCCCTGTGATAATGTTCATGAATGTGGATTTGCCTTCGCCGTTGGCACCAACGAAGCCAACATGTTCGCCTTTGAGCAGGCGGAAGGATACATCTTTGTAGATGGCTCTGTCACCGAAGCCATGGTTCAGTTTTACTACGTTCAGAATACTCATTTTGTTTCTCCTTATTTTTTACTTTCGATGATCTGTTCCAGAATTTTTGCTGCACCGAAATCGTCGCAGTCATCAGCGATGATATCGGCTGCTTCTTTAATATGGTTTTCCCCATTTGCCATGGCAACGCCGATACCTGCGAATTCGATCATAGGCATATCGTTGTCACCATCGCCCATGGCAAGGACATTTTCTCTGGTAAAGCCCAGAACTTCGCAGAGCTTTTCCAGAGCCTTGGCCTTTGTGGCGAAGAGGGATGTGATTTCTATGTTTTTTGTGGTTGCTGCGGTTACGGAAGCCAGTCCAAGTGCTTTCAGTCTGTCCCATGTTTCTTTTCTCAGTTCCATATCCGCAAACACCAGATTGATATTTTCAAGCACCGTATTGTTTCGTTTCATTTCATTCCAGAAATCCTCTACAGGCGTGCGGGAATTTTTTATGTAGGTCACATGACTTTCTGTCAGGTTGAAGGGAGCAAGGTCGTCATAGATATCTTTTGCAATATACGCCTTGCCTTCAATGAAATATTCTGTGATGACAGGGAGTTCCTTTGCAAATTTAATAACGGCATCCACTGCTTCCGGTGTCAGAAAGTTTTCGATGATATTTTTTTGTTCTGCCGCATCATAGATCGCTGCGCCGTTACTGGTGATGACATATTTCAGAAAGGGCAGTTCCTTGATGGCCTTTGGAACCGTACCAAAAGGGCGGCCAGTGGAGGGAACAAAGTAAATACCCAGTTCATCCAGTTTTTTCAGTGCATCGAACAGTCGGGGTGTGATTTCTTTGTTTTTGTTCAGCAGCGTACCATCCAGATCGGACGCTACCAGTTTGATATGTTTCATGGTTTTTCACCTGCCTAATATTTCTATTTTATCAGAGGAAATGGGAAGAACGCAACCATAAAGAGGTAGATGGAAGAAATAATATAAGTGGAAAAGAAAAATGTGTAAAACAGAATGGCAATGCTTTGTTTGTGCAAAAATCATATGTGCAAATTGTTGAAAAATGTACATGGGTTTTTGTGATTGTATACGAAATTGAACAAGGGGGAATTGACAGGAAAAATATTTATTGTTATCATTTTTAATGTAGTTGCTGGGAACGTTTCCAGTAACGTTTCCGGAAACATGGTTTCCGATGAAAGAAAAGAGGTGAGGACTATGACCATCAAAGATATTGCGGAACGCTGCGGTGTTTCTGTCAGTACGGTCTCCCGTGTCCTCAATGATCACCCTGATGTCAGCGATGCTGTCAGGGAAAAGGTCATGAAAGTTGTACAGGAAGTGCATTATGTGCCAAACAATAGTGCCAGAGATCTGGTCAAACCCCAGTCCAATACCATTGGGCTTGTGGTGCGCGGCATTGGGAACCCTTTCTTCTCCAGCGTGATCCGTTCCATCGAAAACGCAACGAGAGAAGCGGGCTATACCCTGGTATTTCATCAGATCGCCAGCGGTGAGAATGAGATCGCTGCCGGTGCCAGTCTGGTACAGTCCAAAAAATTGAAGGGGCTTATCCTTCTGGGCGGCTGTTTCGATTATTCAGAGGAACAGATCGCAGTTTTGAAGGTACCCTATGTTTGCTGTACATATTCCAACAGCTTTGGTGGGCTGCAGGAAGGTACATATTCTTCCGTTACCATCAATGACCAGAAAGAAGCCTATCGGGCGGTGGAACTGCTTCTCAAACAGGGACACAGAAAAATCGCTTTGCTTCTGGATTCCAAGAATGACCATTCCATCAGTGAATTGCGTTACAGGGGCTATCAGCAGGCTTTGTCTGATTATGGTATTCCCTTTGATGAAGAA
>JAFRZQ010000116.1 GCA_017442465.1 Anaerotignum sp.
GACCATGCGCGAGAAGAACAAAAAAGGTTCTCTTCTGAGTGTTCTGGATAAGACCCAGACAGCTATGGGGGCAAGACTTCTGCGCAAATGGGTGGAACAGCCCCTGCTGTCCAAGGATGAGATCAATAAACGTCTGGATGGCGTGGATGAACTGTATGACGATCTGTTCCTAAAAGAATACATCAAGGATATTTTGCGTTCCATGTATGACTTTGAACGTATCATGTCTCGTGTGGTGTATCAGAATGCCAATGCCAGAGATCTGGCGGCGCTGAAAAACTCCATTGAAAATCTGCCTTTGATGAAAAATATCATTTCTAGATGCAAGAGCCCTTATTTGAAGGAACTGCATGACCAGTTGGATCCTCTGGAAAATATCCATGAACTGATTTCCTGTTCCATCGTGGAAGATCCTCCGTTTTCTGTGAGAGAAGGCGGCATGATCCGCGAAGGATTCAATGATGAACTGGATACATACGTGAAAGCCAAGGAAAACGGCACTGCATGGATCAAAGAACTGGAAGAAAAGGAAAGAGAACAGACAGGCATCAAAAACCTGAAGGTTCGTTACAATAAGGTTTTTGGTTACTATATCGAAATCACCAGATCCAATCTGGAAATGGTGCCCGAAACCTATATCCGTAAGCAGACACTGGCCAATGCGGAACGCTTTATCACACCAGAACTGAAAGAACTGGAAGAAATCATTTTGGGTGCTGATGATAAGATCACAACACTGGAATACGATATGTTCTGCGAGATCAGAAATGCTGTTGCGGCAGAGGTGGAACGCATCCAGTACTGTGCGTATATCGTTTCTGTCATTGACTGCCTGCAGTCTCTGGGGGAAGTTGCTCAGAGCATGAACTATGCAAAACCTATTGTGGATGATGGAGACATCATCGATATCAAAGGCGGCAGACATCCTGTGGTGGAAAAAATGATGGACGGTCAGTTCATTCCCAACGATACATACCTCGATCAGGATGATACTAGACTGGCGATCATTACTGGCCCTAATATGGCAGGTAAGTCTACCTATATGCGTCAGACAGCACTTATCGTTCTGATGGCACAGATCGGCAGTTTTGTTCCTGCCAATGAAGCTCATATTGGTATCGTAGACCGTATTTTCACCCGTGTTGGTGCGTCCGACGACCTTTCTGCAGGGCAGAGTACTTTCATGGTGGAAATGACGGAAGTGGCGAATATCCTGAATAATGCCACATCCAAGAGCCTGCTGATCCTGGATGAAATTGGCCGTGGTACCAGTACCTTCGATGGTCTCTCTATTGCGTGGGCTGTGCTGGAATATATTGCAGATACCAAACAGATTGGCGCAAAAACACTCTTTGCGACCCACTACCATGAACTGAGTGAATTGGAAGGGAAGCTTTCCGGTGTGAAGAACTACTGTATCGCCGTACAGGAGCAGGGAGAAGATATTATTTTCCTGCGCAAAATTCAGCGCGGCGGCGCAGATCACAGCTATGGTGTGCAGGTAGCAAGACTGGCAGGTCTGCCAAACAAAGTCATTCGTCGCAGCGGTCAGATTCTGAAACAACTGAATGCGGCGGACATTACAAAAAAAGCGAAAAAAATCGCCGTGGAATCCAAGGAACAGCAGAAAGAAACAGCGAAACAGATAGATATGTTCAATATCGCCGAAACCCAGCTGGCAGATGAACTCTGCAAACTGGATGTGATGGCGATGACCCCTATTGAAGCTCTGCAGACATTGTTTGAATTGCAGAAAAAGGCGAAGGGGATGTAAGATTTGAGGAAGGAGGAGCGTCATGCAGAAAATAAGACTGCTGGACTCCAAAACCATCAATAAAATAGCAGCAGGGGAAGTTGTGGAATCCCCGAAATCCGTGGTGAAGGAACTGACGGAAAATGCCATTGACGCCGGCGCAAGCAGTGTGACTGTGGAAATCAAGGATGGGGGCATTTCCTATATCCGTATTTCCGATAATGGCTGCGGTATTCCCAAGGAACAGGTGAAATCCGCATTCCTGCGTCATGCTACAAGCAAGATGACTCAGATCGAGGATCTGGAGCATATTTTTACTCTTGGGTTCCGCGGGGAAGCATTGGCTTCCATAGCAGCGGTTGCACAGGTGGAAATGCTGACGAAAACAAAGGATGAGGAAACAGGTACCCGTATCTGTATCAGTGCCGGGGAAATTGAAGTGATGGAGGATGCAGCCTGCAGAGAAGGTACTACCATCATCGTAAAGAACCTGTTTTACAATGTTCCTGCCCGTAGAAAATTTCTGAAAAAACCTGCCACAGAAAGCGGTTATGTCTCCGATCTGATCAACAAGATCGCATTGGGGCATCCCGAAGTGGCGATCCAATACATCAATAACGGAAATACTGTTCTGCATACGGCAGGCAATAATGACCCCAAAACAGCGGTATTCTATGTGTATGGCAAGGATGCGGCAAATAATATGCTGCCTATTTCCTACAGAAAAGGCGAATATGCTGTCAGTGGTCTTATTGGCAAGCCTGAACTTTGCAGAGCAAATCGTAACTATGAAAATCTCTTCATCAACGGAAGATTCATCAAAAATGCAGTGGTTTCCGCTGCGGTGGAGGATGCTTATAAAACGAAGCTCATCATTGGCAAATTCCCTGTATTCGTGCTGAATCTGGAAGTGGAGCCTGCGCTGGTGGATGTAAATGTGCATCCTGCCAAACTGGAAGTCCGCTTCAAAAACGATGATGAAGTTTACGAATTCTTCTACAATGCCGTTTCTAAGGCATTGCAGGAAACAGTCCTGATCCCTAAGGCAGTTCTGGAAAAAGATAAGAAGCCAAAGGAAAAACAGCCTGAACCGGAACAGCAGACCCTGGTGGAAACACCAAAGAAAGCGGAAATCCCTGTGAAACAGGCGGAAGTTCCTGTTGCAAAGCCTA
>JAFRZQ010000117.1 GCA_017442465.1 Anaerotignum sp.
CTCTGTGCTCTGCTTTCACCGGTCAGGATCAGGATTTCCTCCATACCACTATCCGCAATGACCTGCATTTCCCTTTCGATCTGCTCCATGGAAAGCTTCATGCGATTGATGTGGTTATAGCAGTTGAAGCCACAGTATACGCAGTAATTTTCGCAGTAGTTTGCGATATACAGAGGTGTAAACAGATAGACCGTATTGCCGAAATGCTTGCTGGTTTCCAGTCTTGCCTTCTGTGCCATTTCCTCCAGAAAAGGTTCTGCCGCAGGGGAAAGAAGCGCCTTAAAATCCTCGATGGAGCAGGTTTCATGGTCTAATGCTGCACGGACATCCCTTGCTGTATACTGGGCATAATCATAGGCCTTCATTTCACTCATGACCTTTTCACAGACATCAGATTCGATGATCTCCATACCGGGCATATACTCCATGTGGTTTGCCCTTGCCGCAGGGTTTTCTTCCAGTTCATGTTTGCGTTTCAGCATTTCAGGAGAAAGATACGCGGAGTCCACAAAAAATTTGTTTTCCATAGCCACTCCTCCTTAGTCATGCAGGAAGCCTGTCAGAGGGTCAGATGCGGATGCACCTCTTACCAATACTCTGCCCAAACCGGAAAGATATGCCTTTCTGCCTGCTTCGATGGCCTGACGGAATGCTGCTGCCATTAGGGGCAGATCGCCTGCAGTTGCCAGAGCAGTATTCGCCATGATCGCTGCCGCCCCCATCTCCATAGCTTCGCACGCCTGAGAAGGTCTGCCAATACCCGCGTCTACGATGATAGGCAGGTCGATTTCATCTACCAGAATCTGAATGAACTCTCTGGTTGCCAGACCTTTGTTGGAACCGATGGGAGATGCCAGAGGCATGATTGTTGCCGCACCTGCGTTTACCAGATCACGGGCTACATTCAGATCAGGATACATATAAGGCATGACCACAAAGCCTTCGTTCGCCAGAATTTCTGTTGCCTTGATGGTTTCGTAGTTATCGGGCAGCAGATATTTGCTGTCACGCATGATTTCCACTTTTACGAAATCACCGCAGCCCAGTTCTCTTGCCAGTCGGGCGATGCGCACTGCTTCTTCCGCATTTCTTGCACCGGATGTATTGGGCAGCAGAGTCACATTTTTCGGGATATAATCCAGAATGTTTTCCTGTTCCTTTGTATTGGCTCTGCGTACTGCCAGCGTGATGATTTCTGCACCGGCATCCTTCACTGCGGATTCGATCAGCTTCAGAGAATATTTCCCGGAACCGAGAATGAATCTGGAATTGAATTCGTGACCACCGATGATGAGTTTGTCTTCTTTCTGCATAAATAACCCTTCTTTCTTTATGGTTCATAGTTTCCAGAAAGGATACGAAGTACCATTTGTGCCTGATGAGCTGCACACAGCATCACGCGAGGGGCTACCAAACCAATATCATCTGCCACATCGCTGACTCCATCTCCACACAAATAAAATCGTTCCATGACCCTTCTGGTTTTGATACTGTTGGCGGAACCAAGCCCCGCCATACCGGAAGCAGCGATCAGATATTTCGTATGTAATTGTTCTAAAACACCGTTTACCAGCATCGCCTTTGCTTCGGCATCATCAAAGGCTTCACAGATGATATCCGCCTCCTGCAGAAGTTCCTGAAAGTTTTCTGCCGTAATGCGTACCGCATATGAAATGATTTCTACATATGGTGCGATCCGTTTCAGATTTTCTGTCAGTGCCTCTGTTTTGTACAGACCGATCTGGTCTGCCTGATATTGCTGCCGATGCAGATTGGAAATATCCACTTTATCAAAGTCTATCAGGATCAGCCTGCCGACTCCGGCCCTTGCCAGCGCAACGGCAATATTGGAGCCCAGTCCGCCCAAACCACAGATGGCTACGGTGCCGCCGGTAAACTTTGCCTGCAGTTCTTTTCCATGTCTTGCTTCCAGTGTTCGCTGCATTTCTTCCTTTGTTGGAATACAGCGCAAATCAACCACCTCCCACAAAATTCACGATTTCCACGCTGTCGCCGTCCTGCAGAACGGTTTCCGCATAAGTCGCCTTTGGAACGATCTCACCATTTCGTTCTACTGCGATACGCAGGGGGTTATAGTCTGTTGTTTCCAGAAATTCCGCAATCGTTTTGCCTGCGACATCGTATTCTGTGCCGTTGATCTTTACCATGTTTTCACCTCCTTCTGCAACTAGAAAAGGGAGCTACCTTTGATTTGGTAACTCCCTCTAAATTCTTTGTCACACAGGCTTTCCTACGTTGGCATTATCCAAATCAGGTATATGGGTCAAAGGTTTTACCTTCCTCTCAGCCTGTAACACAAGCTCCCCGCTGTTTATTCAGTTGCAATTTCATTATATACCTTCGTATTTTGAAAAGCAATGGTTTTCTCCATAACGCCACAGAGCTTACTCTATCAACAACTCTTTCTCAACAAAAAAGTCAAAACCAAAAGGCTTGTCCTCCCACTTTAAAAATTATGAAATACAAATACCCAATACAACCGGCACCGATAAGAACTACCGTATGCACCGTGGACTTGGAAATGCCGAATTTCTTCGCCGTTTCCCGCACAGTGGCATTGGTATGGATCATAAATTTCGCGACCTCTACCGCCCTTTCCTCAATATAAGTCTTCAAACCAAGCACTCCTCTAAGTATCGCTTGGTTATGTATATGCTATGGTTGGGTAGGATATGAACAGTCAAAGGCCTGAGAAAACAAAATTCTCAGGCTTTCTATCATTATTTTTAGCAAAAGCAAAGACAGCCTCTCATAAATCTTTTATAATAAAGGCAAACCCTGAGAGGAGGCACCATTATGCTGGAAAAGGAAAAATTGCTGCACAAAGATCAGATACCACAAATGAATGTTTTTACGGAAGACCGCGTGGAAAATGTATATGCCTATGCCATGCATCAGCAGTCCATAGAAAACAAAACCCTGCAGGAGAGCAAATTCCATTCCAAAGACAGTGCCCAGATGCAGGATGTAAAGGCAGCCATGCGGACGATCACTGAACTGATGCAGAGCACCATTCCCCAGGAAAAAGAAGACTTTGCAGCATCATATAAACTTCTTACAGAGGGCTATGCCAAGCTGATTACTGCCTGCCAGACCTATCTGGAAGGCCACCCCCATCCCATCACCACTGCCGGCAAAACCAGAAAACGACTGGTACACGGCACCCTTGCCATGGCACAGAAAGAATCTGCTCAGCTGCAAAACGCAACATTACAGCTGAAACCCCATTTCCAGAGCGGGGAACCCTTGCTCTGGGGTAATGTACTGGGTATCATCAGAGGAGTATCTTTCGACCTGAAAGACCACATCGAACTGGACAGAGAAGGCGCCGCCATCAGTGAACTGAAGGTGCTGAAAACGGCAGACAACAAAAAGTATTTCTATAAAGCAGACGAAAAACTGTCGACACCCCGGGCAGCCCTTGCCGAAGAATACAAAGACCTGAAAACAGAAAAGGAAAAGCATATTCTGGAAAACTTGCTGCTGCTTATGAATTATCGTGTCGATAGAATAAAGGACAGAAACAGCAGCCAGATCGATTTCGAATTCCATCACGCAAAAATCGATGACCTGCTGAGACTTCCGGAGGGTATGTACAAACCACCCATTTTGTCGGAACTGCAGGAAAATAACACCGATCGTGTACGCGGTGAAATCAAACAGTTCCTTCGAAAGCTGAACATGCCTGAACTGGAGCTGGATCTGGATGATAAAAAAACCTGGGAAATGTTCAAAGAGGTCCTGCCAAAATACTGGAGACTCCGCAGCCGTCTGGGCGTCAGCCTTTCCGCAGGGATTCCGTTAAATCAGTCCCTTTCCCAGCGCAATGTAGCCACCAGCCGCATGGCTGCCGTATTCGGTATGCCTTCTCTGGTGGTCGCCACTAACAAGGCAACCCTCTATGAAAACGGCACACAGATCAAAGACGGCGACGGCATCGTCATGTCTCAGGCAAAAGGGGTACCCTATTACGATGTATGGCTGCTGGCCAACCGAAAGCGCGAAAATATCATCTACACTCCGGAAGCCATGCAGCAGCTTTCCTGCCTGCAGCTGTTTGATACCCTCTGCGGACAATGTGACCGCCACTGGGCCAACTTCTATGCTGATTATAAGGAAGAAAATGGGAAATATATTATCACTGGGATACAGGGGATCGATAACGACCTGTCCTTTGGGGATCTGCAGTACAAACATATCGCATCCACTGTAAACATGCATCTGCCCGCCTTTGAAGACGATGACGGAAACTGCAGTATGACATTTCTGGATAAAAACATGGTAGAAACCATGCGGACACTGCGTAAGGAAGATCTGGATTATTATCTGGGTGACCTTCTGGAGCCCGAATATATCAGCGCCATGTGGGATCGCATGGAACGTATACTATGGACCATCGACATATCGGTCAGAAAGAAATCCAGTCTGTTGTTGGAGAAAGAACAATGGAAAGACGACATCGTGAAAAGCAAGTTCGTCCAACTGCACAAAGGATATTTTTGATCCCCCCCCAAAAAAACAGTTCCCTGCACAGAGATGTACTTTTACCAAAATAAGAAATACAGATTACAGACAAAATTTAAGGACAAGCCCTAAAAGGGCTTGTCCTTTTTCATTCAAGAATGATGGAATGCAAACACCCAATATAACCTCGTTACAGGCGTTATAATTACAGTTTGAACATGCCGCCTAATGCACCGCCCAAACCGCCTTTTACTTCATTGATGGGGTTATTGAACATACCGCCGGACTCTTCCTTCTTATTCTTTGCGGTTGCCGCTGTCATGATTTCCCCTGCCATACGGCTGAAAGGCAGGCTCTGCAGCCACACTTCACCGGGGCCGGTCAGCGTTGCCAGGAACAGACCTTCTCCGCCCAGGAAACCATTTTTAATATCATTCTGCAGGGCAACATCGTAATCTACCGTTTCGCTCATTGCCACCAGACAGCCTGTATCCAGTTTGATCATTTCGCCGGGGCCTAATGTCTTTTTGATGATCGTACCGCCCGCATTCAGGAATACTACGCCATCACCGGTCAGCCTCTGCATGATGAAACCTTCGCCGCCAAAAAGGCCTGCACCCAGTTTTTTCTGCAGATACAGATCGATATTCACACCTTTTGCTGCACACAGAAAGGCGGATTTCTGACAGATCAGTGTTCTGTCAAAAGTATCCAGATCCACGGGAATGATTTTACCGGGATAAGGAGACGCAAAAGCAACCTTTGCTTTTTTTACAGGATCATCATTGGTAAATACAGTCATAAACAGACCTTCACCGATCAGGGCACGTTTGCCAGCCCCCAGCAGTTTGCTGCCGAAGCCCTTGCCCTGATCCGCACCACTGCCATCACCAAAGATGGTCTGCATTTTGATGCAGGAATCCATATAGTTCATGGCGCCGGCTTCCGCGATCACACTTTCGCCGGGATCCAGCTCGATCTCAACCAGCTGCATATCATCGCCAAAAATTTCAAAATCGATCTCATCTGCTTTTGTAAAAGTGATGCCGTTTTTCTGCATCATGCCGGGTGCCATAGGCTGATTCATCTGAGGAGCAGGGGCTGCGCCGCCCAGCTGTGCGCCACAGTTGCCGCAAAATCTGCTGCCATCAGGAAGCTGTGTTCCACAATTTGTACAGAATGCCATAGTTATACCTCCTTCTGTCTATATAAAAACGTTC
>JAFRZQ010000118.1 GCA_017442465.1 Anaerotignum sp.
AAATATGTGTGAAAGGTATAGTTTTCTGTAGTGAATGGTAAAAGTGCCGATTGGCATAGCACCAGCACCTATGTTAAAATCAAAATGAATTTTTATGTGAATTTTCAGAAAGGAGGGTGGCGAAATGTATATTGCAGTCTGCGAAGACCAGAAAGAAGAAATGGATCTGCTTCTGGAACTGCTGCAGCAATGGCAGCGAGAACGAAAGATTGTTTTGCGCATCAAAAGTTTTCAGAATGCTGCGGATCTGCTGGATGTGGCGAGAAAAGAAAAATTTACGCTGTATCTGCTGGATGTAATGATGCCCGGTATCAATGGCATGGATGCTGCCCGTGAGATCCGCAGTTTCGATACTTCTGCAGAGATCGTTTTTCTGACTTCTTTTTCCAGTTTTGCTTATGAAAGTTATGGTGTGAAGGCGCTGGATTATCTCCTGAAGCCAATCAGTGCAGAACTGCTTTTCCCTGTTCTGGACAGGCTTTTGCGGGAAGAGGAAAAATTGCAGGAAGGGCTGACCTTGAAAACGAAATCAACGATCATTCGTGTACCTTTTTCTCAGTTGGTTTATCTTGAGGTCATCAATAGATGCCTTTATTTCAACCTGACGGACGGATCAGTGGTTGAGGTAGTAGGGCAGTTGAAAGATTATGAGGATATCCTGCTTTCCAGACCGGAATTCATGCGTCCCCATCGTTCTTATATTGTAAATATGCTGCGGGTGAAGGAATTTTCTGCAGATGGTATCTATACCTTTACGGGGAAAAATCTGCCGGTATCCCGGAGAGTGTATTCTCAACTGAAGAAGGACTATATGAATTTATTATTTACAGAAAGGAAGGGGTGAGCCGATGAACATTGTGACCTATTCTCCGGTGCTGGTGCTGTTATTTGTTGGGGCGCTATTGTGGATCCTGATGGATGTTCATTATTTTGACCTTACCCCTATGCAGAGATGGCTGGTACCCTTGGCATTCCTGTTTCTGGCGGTACTTAATCAGATACTGCGTATGCGATTAGGAAAGGCTGACTACGGGAACCTTATTTTTTTCACCATGCATGTGCCTTATTTTCTGCTTTTTCTGTATATTACAAAATGCGGCATTATCAAAATGACATTCATGATTTTTTCGGCAGTGATATTTACGTCACCTACGATTCTGGTAAGCAATTTTGTTAGGGAAGTACTTTTTGTCGATTCTTCTCTGGCTCTGTTGTTGTCTAATTTGATTACTTATGGTGTTGTACTCCTCTTTGCGCAGGTTGGTTTGCGCAAAGGCTTCAACTATCTGGTGAAATATGGGGGAAATCGTTTTTTTGTACGCTTTTCCTTCATTCCTTTTTTGTACTACATTTATCTGTTTGCGGTAATGAATCTTGATTTATCTGCGCTGAATTCTCCCAAAGGGTATGTGGTACGCATACTTCCTACGGCATTCGTATTTACTTTTTATTTTATGATGCCGAATATTTATAAGGAACTTAGTGAAAAAAGAGAACTGGATATGATGACAGCAGTTCTGGCCCAGGAACTGAATGCGGCGGAGGCGCAGATTGCCCGACTGAATGAAACCCAGATAAAAACTGCTATCTACCAGCATGATATGCGCCATCATCTGGCGGCGATATCCGGTTTTTTATCTGCGGATAAGATCCATCAGGCGAAGGAATATATCCGAAAGGTGCAGGCAGAGGTGAAGGCGATCACGCCGAAGCGTTTCTGTGAAAATGAAATGGTCAACCTGCTTTGCTCTTCTTTTACTGATAAGGCAGAACGTATGGATATTCGATTGGCAGTGGAGGTGAAACTGCCGAAGATCCAATCCGTTTCTGATACGGAACTCTGTGTGGTACTGTCTAATGGTCTGGAGAATGCACTGCATGCTGTTTCTGAACTGAAGGAGCATAAATGGGTAGAACTGTACTGCGAAGTGAAACGAAATAAACTGTTGATCGAGATCGAAAATCCTTATTCCGGAGAAATCATCATGCAGGATGGTCTGCCAGTTTCCCAAAAAGAGGAACATGGCTATGGCTGTTACAGTATTCGTGCGATTGCGGAAAGACATCATGGTCTCTGCGATTTTGAAACGAAGAATGATATTTTTACTCTCCGGATCGTGTTGCCTGTGAGTGAGTAAGTATTACAGAAAAGGAACGGAAGATTTAAGCGAAAATTGTATTGAAATAAATATATTGCAGTTGAGATCAGTGATGTGAGTTTTCGTAAGCAATAGTACAACTGAAAATGATGTTGAGTAAGTGAGCCAGACATAAAAGCTGGCTCTTTTTTATTTGATAGATAAAGCATTTTTCTGTATATGGAATAAGCTGGTTGCTATAGAAATATACATGGAATCAAAAATGAAGGGGTGAGAGAAATGACAAAACTGACTCTTACCAATGTTTATGAAACGGAAGAAAAAATGAATCGTGAAAAATTAAAGAAAATATTGATCCAATATATCAAAAAGCAAACTGCCTGAATTGGGGGCGGCACAATGAATGGAGCAGAGAACAGAAACAGATCCTTGGATGATAAACCGATCGCAGTATTATATCTGCGGTTATCAAAAGAGGATATGGATAAAATCAATGGAGGTGATGATAGCGAAAGCATAAAAAATCAGAGGTTGCTATTAACGGATGAAGCGATCAAACGAGGCTTTGTCGTTGGTGATGTGTAAACCCATAATGCGTATATTTTCTTAATGAAATAAATTATGATAAAATATGATTAATCATAGATTTTCATAAAAATGGAGGGGAGTTATTGTATATATTCAGTGAGAACTTGAAAGGAAATTCTTAAAGCTCAATGATTTTTTATGGGCATTCCCATTACAGGGCAAGACAGGTCGGTAAAACGGCAATGTTAATCTAATCTGAACAAATGCAAATGGCATAGGAAAGCATCTCTGAGGAGATGCTTTTTTATGTCAAAATCAAAAAACAAGGATTGAATGCAAATTGATAAGATAGTATAATAAATAACAATTCTGGATTTTTTGGGGGGGTATGATGATTCCAATAAAAGATTTTATTGATAAAGTGCCGGGAGGCGTTGTTATAATTCCTTTGCTTTTGGGATGTTTTATCAATACATTTTTCCCGGAATTTCTGGAAATTGGCGGGTTTACAACAAGTCTTGCAAAAGGGACATCAACATTAATGGGGGCACTTTTCTTATGCTTAGGAGCGCAGTTGAATTTGAAATGTGCACCTAAAGCAATCAAAACAGGGATGGTATTATTCTGTTCAAAGATAAGTATCGCAATTCTGATAGGATGGATTTCAGCAAAATATTTTAACAATCATTTACTGGGATTGAGTATGTTGGCTATTGTAGCGGCAGTTTCTAATTCTAACAGTGCTATGTATGCTACATTGACTGCAAAATATGGTTCGGAAAGTGAGCAGGGGGCTGTTTCGATCAGCTGTTTAAGTGATGGACCA
Organism: Anaerotignum sp.; assembly: GCA_017442465.1. GTDB lineage: Bacteria > Bacillota > Clostridia > Lachnospirales > Anaerotignaceae > Anaerotignum_A. The sequence goes on from JAFRZQ010000118.1 coordinate 3,454, forward strand.
TTTTGCACTTTGCTGATTATGGGTGTATCTGGAACTGCAGAAATCCCATACATCAGTATAATTGCATCTATAGTTCCTTTATTGGTAGGCGTTATCCTGGGAACATTGGATCAGAAGATGAGAATATGCATGTCAAATGGATTGGATATTATAGTGATATTATTATGTTTTTCTGTTGGATGTACGATGAATATAGGGCAGATTGCAGAAGGGGGATTTTCTGGTGTGCTGTTGGGGATGATGGCAGTATTCATCGGAGGATTTTTTAACATTTTCGTGGATCGAATGACTGGGGGAAGCGGCGTTGCAGGAGCGGCAATTTCAAGTGTAGCTGCGAATGCAATTGCAACACCGGCGGCTATTGCGGTGATTGATGGATCTTTTCGCTCGGTAGTCGGAGTTGCTACAGCGCAGATTGCAGCGGCTTCGATAGTAACATGTCTGGTTACCCCCTTTTTAACGGCATGGGTTGCAGAACAGAATCATTCTAAAAATAAAATAATGGGAAATGAATAGAAAAAGCAGTGCAATTTGATGATTGCGCTGCTTTTGTTTTGAGGATAAAAATTATTGATCTATTCTTTGAGAATACCATTCCAATGTTTCATAGACAATACTCATGTGTTGTTCAATTGTACTTCTGAGTAATTCTTCGTCTTTGTTTTTTAAGGCATTCAGGATATCTTTATGCTGCTGGAAAGAGGATTCCAAATGGGACAGAGGACGCTCTGTAACGCGGTACATATAAAATGCTGTTCCGATACTCCAGTTGGATTCATAAAACTTCATGATCTGAGAATTGCCACAGAGAGAAATGTAAAGCATGTGGAAACGTGTCTCTAATTCAGCGGCAGCAGGGTAACCAGCTTCCTGAGCGGCTTCAAATGCCTGTACGATAGCTTCCATTTCTTTTAAGATACCGGGATGATAATCGACATTTCGGATAGAAAGTTTTACACAGAAAAGTTCCATCATTTGGCGTGCTTCAATGATATTTCTGATTTGAGAAACAGAAAGTTTTGCAACTGTGGTACCTTTTCTAGGAGTAGCGTTAACCAGACCAAGTGCAATCAGACGATTAATTGCAGCGAGAACAGGAGAACGGCTGATTCCGAGAGAGTCGGAGATTTCTTGAGTATTTAATTTTGTGCCAGGGGGATAGACCCCATTCTGAATACGTTTTTTGATTTCTTCATAAGCGAAATCCTGTAAAGAATCAGAGGTTTTCATCATATTTCACTCCTAATGATGCCGGATATTTTTTATGTTATGCGATTACTGCAAAGTAAACTGCAATAAAATCAGATATAGATTTTATAAGATGTAGAAATGTTTTCCAAATCATTTATATTATACACAAAAAGATAAGTTTTGTATACAAAAAAGAAGTTTGTTTGTAAAAGGAAATAAAAATTAGCTAAAACAGACATCTAAAGAGAGGGAATTCTTTTGGTAAAATGTGAAAAATTGCCATTATACAAAAACCACAAAAATACAAAAGTTTTTGAAAAAATACAAAAACGAGTTGACGAATTCAAAAATGAGTGCTAAAGTCAAATTACAAATTCAAAAATTAAAATTTGTATACAAAAATAGAGAGTGAAGGAGGAAGTGTCATGGGCATCAATATGGACTTTGCCGGAAAAAAGGTGATTGTAACAGGCGGTGCCAGCGGCATTGGCAAAGCAATTGTTGAAGGTGTAGTTTCAGCCGGTGGTTATGCTGTGATCGTAGATTTGAATGAGGAAGCCGCTGAGGCTGTAAGATCTGAATTGGGAAAAGACAATGCAGCGGTCTATAAAGTAGATCTGAGTGATGCGGAAGAAATCAGAACTGTATTTAATTGTATTCTGGAAGAACAGGGTCAGATTCATGTACTGATTAACAATGCCGGCATTGTAAGTACAGTTCCTTTTGAAGAAGTTTCTCAGAAAGAGTGGGATCGTACAGTTGCTATCAATCTGACTGGTGTTTATGCAGCGATGAGTGTAATTTATCCTGCGATGAAAGAGGCAGGTTATGGTCGTATTGTTAATACAGCTTCTGTTGCAGGTAAAATTGGCGGTGGTCTGCTGGGTACAAGTGCATATGCTGCAACAAAATCTGGTGTTATCGGTTTAAGTAAGGCGATTGCAAAAGAAGGGGCAAAATATGGTGTTGCTTGTAATGCTGTTTGCCCTAGCTTGACAAAAACACCGATGACAGCAAACATGGGTGAAGAAAAATATAATCGTATTGTTGCAGGTATCCCTTTGGGTCGTCCTGCAGATCCTAAAGAGATCGCAAATGTAATTTTGTTCTATGCTTCTGATTTGGCTAGTTTTGTAACAGGCGAGGTTGCAGACGTAGACGGCGGCATTACGATGGACTAAATAAGGTTGTTATTTAAGGGAGTCATTAAACTTTCTTATTTTTAAATAAAAAAGGGAGGAACTAACTATGAAGAAATTTTTAGCAATGACTATGGCAGCAGTTCTGGCAATGGGTACTCTGACAGCTTGCGGCGGCAGTGATACACCAGACAGCAGCGATGCAGCGGAAGGCGCAACATATACATGGAAAATGGCGCTGAACTCCACAGAAGGCGACAATGCTTATGACACAGGTGCAGCATTCAAAGAAAAGGTTGAAGAACTGACAAATGGTCAGGTTACTGTTGAACTGTACGGTGGCGCTAGCTTGGGCAGCACATCTGAAGTACTGGAAGGTATGGGCTTAGGCGTAGCAGATGTTATGGTTGAATCTGTTGGTACTCTGGCAACATTTACAGATATCGCTAATATCGAAGCAGCTCCTTTCCTGATCAATGACTACGATCATTTCCAGGCTGTATGGCAGGGTGAAGTAGGTCAGGAACTGAAAGATGCTGTTGGTGAAGCAGCTGGCTTCAAACTGATGGGCGGTACATACAGAGGCCCTCGTATTGTAACTGCAACAGAAAAAATGGAAACAGTAGAAGACTTTGCTGGCTTTAAACTGAGAGCTCCTAACCTGGCAATGTATCTGGAAACATGGAACTGGATGGGTGCAGCACCTTCTCCTCTGGCTATGAACGAAGTTTACACAGCTCTGCAGCAGGGCACAGTTGATGGTCAGGAAAATCCCATGGTTGACTCTCTGAACTATGCGTTCAACGAAGTATGTAAATACTGGATCAAAACAAACCATGTTTACGGTGCTAACGTAGTAATTATGGATGCAGATTATTTTGCAGGCCTGCCCGAAGATATTCAGGCAGCTGTAGAAGAAGCAGCGGCATATGCGTCTACAGTAGTCAGCGAAGCACAGCAGGCAAAAATCGAAGCTGCTGAAGCAGAGCTGATTGAACTGGGCTGTGAAGTAATTGAAGTTGATCACGCAGAATTTGCAGAACACTTTGATAACTTCATCGATGAAAAATTCCCTGATCTGAAGGTATGGGCTGATAAGATCAAAGCTGCAGCTCCTCAGGCATAATAACGCTCTTCCTTAAATAACATGAATCCCTGAAAGGGCGTGAAGATTGTCCGTCATGCCATGGCATGACGGACTTTTTCATATGATAATTGCTAAAAATTTTGAAAATGGTATGAGGTGATGAAATGGCAAAAATGTATTCCAAATTCTTGGACAAGTTGGAAATGATAGAAAAATTCATTCTTGCAATAACTTCTGCAGCAATGGTTGTAATCATTGTATATCAGGTGTTTCTAAGATATTGTTTACACGCTTCTAATGCATGGAGCGAGGAATTGGCAAGATATTTGTTTATTTACGATGTTATGATTGCTGCTGCGATCGCAATCAGAAGAAACAGCCATTTACAGGTAGACTTTCTGATCAATCTGCTGAAACCTAAGGCAAAGGCAATTTTTACAATTATTGCAACATTGGTTGGCATGGTTTTCCTTGTCTGCCTGTTTTCTTATTCTATTACACTTTGTCAGGCATCTATGAACAATATTTCTCCTGGTGTAGGTGTTTCTATGGCAATTCCCTATGCTAGTATGCCGATTGGTGCGGTACTGATGATTCTGACATCTATTGAAGTTATTTTGAAAAATATCGATTTGATTCGAAATATGGATAAGGAGGTGACAGGTGCATGAATGCTGGTTTGATCGTAATTATCTTGCTTTTGGTTCTTGCTTTCCTGGGTATTCCTATTTATCTTGCATTAGGTATTGGTACTTTGGTTGCGCTGAATATGGCAGATATGCCATTGATCGTTTTGCCTCAGAAGTTATTTGCGGGTATGAATGCTAGTTCTTTGTTGGCGATTCCGTTCTTTATTTTGGCTGGTAATATTATGTCTCGCAGTATTACAACTAAACTGATCGATATCTCAAATGCGTTGATTGGGTGGATTAAGGGTTCTCTTGCTGTTGTAACAGTATTGGCATCTGCGTTGTTTGGTGCGATTTCCGGTTCTGGTGTGGCAACAGCTTCTGCAGTCGGTGGGATTACAATTCCCGCAATGAAAGATGAGGGATATGCTCCTGGGTTTGCTGCCGCGATTGCCGGTATGTCTTCTATTCTGGGTCCTATTATTCCCCCTTCCGTAACATTGATCGTATATGCAAGTATTACAGATTTGTCTGTATCCAAATTGTTTATTGGTTCTGTTATTCCTGGTTTACTGATGGCTGGTGGTCTGGTCATTTATGTACTGTTTTATGGCAAGAAACATGATTTGCCCGCACATCGCAGACAGTCTGCTGGAGAAATCGTCAAAACATTTAAAGATGGTATTTGGGCGCTTTTGATGCCTGTGATCATTTTGGGTGGTATTTTCGGCGGTGTTTTCACACCAACAGAATCTGCTGCAGTAGCGGTAGCCTATGCCCTTCTTATCAGTTTCTTTGTTTATAAGGATATGAAACTGAAAGATCTGTATGGGGTGCTGGTAGACAGCTGCATTGGTACAGCAACGATCATGGTTCTGGTAGGTATTTCCAAAGCATCCGGTTATGTTATTACAACATCTGGTTTGCCTCAGCAGGTTCTGGAACTGTTCAGTTCCATTACTGACAGCAAAGTAGTTGTTCTGTTGCTGCTGAACCTGTTATTCCTGGTGATTGGTATGCTGATGGAAGCAAATGCAGCAATTATCATGATGACACCTATTCTGCTTCCTCTGCTGAGGGCGTTTAATATCGATCCTCTGCAGTTTGGTATTATTATGAGTTTCAACCTTTGTATCGGTCTGGTTACTCCTCCAGTTGGTATTTGTCTGTTGATGACAAACCAGATAGCGGAGTCGAGCTTCATGAAAACTTTAAAAGCTGTAGCACCAATGATTTTGATCGGTATCATTGTATTGATGATGGTAACATATATTCCTCAGGTTACAACATTCTTACCTACGTTTATTAAGTAAGGATCAAATAATATGGGAGTAAATGCCGCATGATTCCGAGAGGATCGTGTGGCATTTTTTTGAAAAGGTGGGGGCCTTGATTGCGGGAAAAGATCAAAATGACATATATAGTAAATGCAGCGGTGCTTTTAGAATATAAAGGGATAAAGCTACTTGTAGACGGTATTTTTGATGAAAAAGGGCACTGCTTCAGTAATCTTTCCATAGAACAATGGGCAAATATGAAAGAAGGGGACGAAGAATTTTCAAATATCGATTATTTGCTTTTTACCCATGAACATGGAGATCATTTTTCTCCGGTCAGAGTGATGGAATATTTAGACCATCAGATGCCAAAAGCAATTTTTTTGCCGAAAAAAGGTGATTTGGAATTAAATGCATTGCAACGAAAAGTTGAAGAACTAAATATTCCTTGTGCATTGTTGGATGAAGATTTATGTAGAAAAACAATATTTAAGCCGGAAAAAGATATCTCCATAAAAGTGTTCCATATGCGTCACTTAGACAAAATATATTGGAATGTTCCGCACTTTTGCTATTTTCTAGAATTTGGAGAAAAGAAAATTCTGATTACAAGCGATGTTGATTTTAATTTTGAAACATTTGAAAAGCTGCAGAACGTGGCGCTGGATGCCGTGTTTATCAATCCGTTGTTTCATCAGAGTATAAAAGGTAAAAAACTGTTTTCGGAAGGGGTTTTGCAGGCGAAAACCAAGATCGTATACCATATTCCTTTCGCTGAGGATGACAGAACGGAAATCCGAAAGATTGTGGAACAAAGGCAAGCGTTGGCAAAGACGGAGGATAAGGATGTGATCTTCCTGATGGAAAAAGGGCAGATCTGCTATTTGTAAGGGGGAATAGAATGTATCATTTTCTCTTTGCAGTGAAAGCAATGTTTCCGACGGTATGTATTTTGTTTTGCGGATACGGCCTAAAGAAAAAAGGGGTTTTTTCGGAAGAATTTTTAAAACAGGCTGATAAACTATGTTTTTCTTTCTTATTTCCGATTTTAGTATTTTGGAATCTATATCATGGCAGAAACAGCATGGGGAATTATGAGCAATATGGCAAAGTGATCCTTTTTGCATATGCCGTCATTATATTTTCAGTAATGGCAGGAATGGTTATCGTTCCAAGATTTGTGAAGGAAAGGAAATGTATTCCTGTGGTAATTCAGTCCTTATACCGAGGGAATTTTATGCTGTATGGCTTACCGTTCTCTGAAATGCTGGGCGGAACGGAGTGCCTGGTAATGGCAACTGCGATGACGGCAGCGACATTGCCTCTGCTTAATGCAGTAGCAATATTTCAGTTTGCATATTACACGGGAAAAACGGATCAAAGAAAAAAGACGGTATTTTTCAATATCATAAAGAACCCGATTATTTGGGGTGTTCTGCTGGGGCTTTTGCTTCAATGGTGGGATTTGTATTTACCGCAGGTGCTGGAAGTGACAGTGTCTGATTTGGCAAAAATAGCAACACCATTGGCATTTCTGGTCCTGGGGGGAAGATTTCATTTTCGGTCTGTGGAAAAACATAAAGGATTATTATCGATCATTTTATTGTTTAAATTGTGGATCATGCCCTTAGTATATCTTGTGTTCTGTGTATATGTGTTGAAGCTGGGGAAAACAGAATTGATTCCGATTTTTATTTTTGTAGCTGCTCCAACGGCAATTACAACATATCAGCTAGCGCTCCAGTATGATGCAGAACCAGAATTGGCGGGTAATGTGGTAGTCTATTCGTTATTGTTTTCAACGGTTACGATGTTTGTTTTTATCTGTTTTTTGAAGTATTTAGGAGCGATATGATGCTTTTCCTGAAAAATGATTATGCACATTGTTTAAAAACTGGAGAGGAAACTGTTGAAAGCGACAAAAAGTAGGGGATACAGGGGTTTTATTGTATCGTTTCTTGACACAATAAATTCATAATGATAAAATTTGAATACAAAATAAAAATAATGAATACAAATATGCATAGGGAGGAAGAGGTAAATGATAAATGCAATTGAACGTGCAACAGGCGGTATTAAAAGGGTTGTTGCATTCCGCTTGAAACCTGGAATGGATGTTCTGAAGGGCATTGAAGAAGTTTGCAAGGCAGAGAATATTAAAAACGGCGTGATCCTTAGTGGCATTGGCAGTTTGGATGGTGCAGTATTCTGTAATCCTGTTCCTTTAAAAGATAAAAAGGCGGGTTATGGATATGGTGAACCTACAGTATTATATGGCCCGATTGAGCTGACAGCTGCAGCCGGAATGATTTGTCATGATGATGAAGGAAATATTCTGCTCCATGTACATATGAGTATGAGTGATCAGCATGGTACTGGACATGGCGGTCATCTGATTGAAGGTACCAAAGTTTTGTTGACAACAGATATGGTTATTGCAGAACTGGAGGGTTTAGTAATGGGGCGCAGATTTGATGAGGAACTGGGTGTTCCACTCTTTGCTCCTAAACAGAATTAAGATGGAAACTGATTTTATGAGAAAGGTGTGAATTACATTGTCTTATGATATTACAAAATATTCAAAAGAAATGCTTTTGGGCATGTATGAAACAATGCTGAAAATTAAAGGCTTCGAATCCAAAGCGGCAGAATGTTTTACAAAAGGTATGATGTACGGTAACATCCATCTGTGCCTGGGTCAGGAAGCGGTTCCCACTGGTGCATGCTATGCGCTGGAATCCGATGACTATATGGCATCTACACACCGTGGTCATGGTCACTGCGTGGCAAAAGGCGGCGACCTGAAGATCATGATGGCAGAACTGTTCGGCAGAGCAACAGGTTACTGCAAAGGCAAAGGCGGCTCCATGCATATTGCTGATGTGGATGGCCTGCACTCTCTTGGCGCAAACGGCATCGTAGGCGCTGGTATTCCCATTGCAACAGGCTCTGCTTTTGCATCCAAGATCTGGGGTGACAAACATGTAACACTGTGCTTCTTCGGCGACAGTGCTTCTAATCAGGGTACCTTCCATGAAGCCATCAACATGGCAGCGGCATGGAAACTCCCTGTTGTCTACCTTTGCGAAAACAATAATTATGGTGTTTCTGTTAATATTCATACAGTTACAAATACTGATACTATTGCAGTTCGTGCAAAGGGCTATGATATCCCCGGCAAAACGGTGGACGGCAATGATCCTGTGACAGTATATGAAGCAGTAAAAGAAGCGGTGGATTATGCAAGAGCCGGCAATGGCCCTTCTATTGTAGAATGCATGACATTCCGTCACCAGGGCCACTACTGCGGCGACCCTGCAGTATATCGTCCTGCATCTTACATGGAAGAAGCTCGTGAAAAAGAGGCGATCCCTAACTTCCGTGCAAAACTCCTGAAAGAAAACGTAGCTACAGAAGAAGAACTGGTTGCCATCGAAGCAGCTGTTGATGCGGCGATCGAAGAAGCGTATGAATTCACAATGAATTCTCCTTTCCCTGATCCTTCTGAAGCAACAACAGATGTATACTCTTCTGACAATGAAAGGAGTGTAGTAAGATGAGCAAAAAGATCAGCGTAAGCAAAGCGATCGGTGAAGCGATCCATGAAGAAATGGTAAGAGATCAGAACGTGATCGTTCTGGGTGAAGATATGGGTAAAATGGGTAATGTATTCGGTATCACCGTAGGTTTCCAGGAAGAATTCGGTGCTCACCGTGTATGGGATACACCAATTTCCGAATCCGGTTTCTGCGGCATGGCTGTTGGTGCAGCCATGAGAGGCATGCGCCCTGTTGTAGAACTGATGTATAACGACTTTATTACAGTAGCAGCTGACCCTATCCTGAACCAGGCTGCGAAGATGAGATATATGACAGGTGGTCAGGCATCTGTGCCTATGGTATTGCGCTGCCCCATGGGCGCCGGCAGAAGAAATGCAGGTCAGCATTCCCAGTGTCTGGAAGCGCTGTTCTGCCACACACCCGGCCTGAAAGTTATTGCACCTTCCTCCGCAGAAGATGCGAAAGGTATGCTGAAAGCTGCCATCCGTGACGATGACCCCGTTATCTGTATGGAACATAAACTGCTGTATGCGAAAAAAGAAGAGATCCCCGAAGGCGAATATATCATCCCTCTGGGCCAGGCAAAAGTGAAACGTGAAGGTACAGACCTGACAGTGATCACATGGAGCCGTGAAGTTAACTTTGCACTGGAAGCAGCAGAAGAACTGGCAAAAGAAGGTATCAATATCGAAGTTCTGGATCTGAGAACTCTGGTTCCTCTGGATTGGGATTCCATCGTGAAATCCGTTTCCAAAACACATAATGTAATCATCATTTCCGAAGAAGTAAAACGTGGCAGCTATGCAGGCGAACTTTCTGCCCAGATCGCAGAAGAACTGTTTGACGAACTGGATGCACCTGTAGAACGTGTTTGCGGCCTGAACATCGTTTCTCCTTTCAGCCCTACTCTGGAAGATGAAAACTTCCCTCGCCCCGAACATATCGTGAAAGCTGTTAAGAGAGTTCTGAATAAGTAAGGAGGGAGAAGCATGGCTTTTGAAGTAAAAATGCCTCAGCTTGGCCTGACAATGGAAGAAGGCACAGTCTCCAGATGGGTAAAACAGGAAGGCGACGCTGTAAAAGCGGGCGAAGTCATTCTGGAGATCACAACGGATAAACTGACAAGCGAAGTGGAAAGTGAATATGACGGCGTATTGCTGAAGATCGTAGCCCAGGAAGGCGAAGATGTTCCTGTAAAAGGTCTTCTGGCATATATCGGCGAAGCCGGTGAACAGGTTGGTGGCGCAGCACCCACACCTGCAGCACCTGCAGTGGATGAAGAAGCTCCTGTACCCGCGCCCGTAGCAGCAGCGCCTGCGGTTGTTCCTGCCGGCACCAGAGTAAGAATCTCTCCTCTGGCGAAGAAAACAGCAGCGAAACTGGGCGTTGACTACACAACAGTAGCCGGTTCCGGCCCCAAAGGCAGAATCGTACAGAAAGATATCCTGGCAGCAGCAGAAGCAGCGAAAGCAGCACCTGCACCTGCAGTGGAAGTAATTCCTACAGTTGCTCCTGCGATCATGACTCCCGCGGCAAATCTGGAACTGATGGACGGCGACGAAGTAGTGAAACTGGCAGGTATGAGAAAAGTCATTGCAGAAAGAATGACAAAATCTGCCCAGGAGATCCCTACTGTTACACAGAATGTCAAGATCGACGTAACAGATCTGATGGCATTCCGCAAGAAAGTAAACGAAGATCTGGGCGTAAAATACTCCCTGAACGACTATATTTTGAAAGCAGTGGCGAAAGCACTGAAAAACAACAGACATATCCTGGTATCCATCGATGGCGACAAGATCATCAAACGCGCCCATGTGAATATCGGTATGGCAGTTGCGCTGGATGAAGGTCTGATTGTTCCCGTGATCAAAGATGCAGACAAGATGAGCTTGGGCGAAATTTCTGCAGCAGCAAGAGATCTGGCAGAACGTGCAAAAGCAAACAAACTGGAAATGGACGAATACAAAGGTTCCACATTCTCCATCTCCAACCTGGGCATGTTTGGTGTGGAAACATTTGATCCCATCATCAACCAGCCTGATTCCGGCATCCTGGGCGTTTGCGCCGTACAGGATGAACTGGTGATGGATGATGAAGGCAACATCACAAAGAGACAGTTCATGCGTATTTCCTTCACATTTGACCACAGACTGATCGATGGCGCAACAGCAGCAAAATTCGAACTGGCTATCAAAGAGCTGCTGGAAAAACCCATGCAGATTTTGCTGTAATTCAATGGATTTGTTGAGTGAAATAAATGAGATAATTTTTTCATGTTATACATCTCCCAATCTTGGAATAGGAGCAGTTTTATTGTTTATATGCGGATTCAAACATAATAATAAAACTGCTCTGATATCCTTTTTCAAAACTGGTGGATGGAAAAGGATATTTTTAATACGAAAACAACCTGAACAGACAGGAGGAATAGAACATGGCAGTAGAGGTAAAAATGCCTCAGCTTGGTCTTACCATGGAAGAAGGCACAGTTTCCAAATGGATCAAACAGGAAGGTGACTCTGTAAAAGTGGGCGATGTCCTGCTGGAGATCACAACAGATAAACTGACCAGCGAAGTGACTGCAGAAGCAGAAGGCGTGCTGATCAAGATCGTAGCAAAAGAAGGCGACGATGTACCTGTAAAGGGTACACTGGCATATATTGGCGCAGCCGGCGAACAGGTTGGCGGCGCAGCACCTGCACCTGCTGCGGCTTCTGCACCCGCACCTGCGGTAGCAAAAAAACCTGCAGGCGAAACAACGGTTGCAGTCATCGGCGGCGGCCCCGGCGGTTATGTAGCTGCCATCAGAGCGGCACAGCTGGGCGGCAAGGTAACACTGATTGAAAAAAACAAATTGGGCGGCACATGCCTGAATGTAGGCTGTATCCCCACAAAGGCCATCCTGCATGCAGCAGAAGCCATCTCCGAAGTGAAAGAAATGGCGGCTTACGGTATCAATGCTCAGGTGGTAAGCGTTGACTGGAGCAAGGTACAGGCGAAAAAATCCGCCATCACCAACCAGCTGGTAAGCGGCGTAACAGGCCTGATGAAAGCAAATAAGATCAAGGTTGTAGAAGGTACAGCATCCTTCGCAGCAAAAGATACCCTGACAGTGACAAAGAAAGATGGCACAAAGGAAAACATGTCCTTTGACAAGATCATCATTGCAGCAGGATCTATCCCTGCGATCCCTCCCATCCCCGGTGTGAAGGAAAATGCAAACTGCGTGGACTCCACAGGTGCCCTGTCCTTTGAAAAACTGCCTAAGAGCCTGCTGGTGATCGGCGGCGGCGTAATCGGTATCGAACTGGCAACCGCTTATAAGAAATTCGGCGTTGACGTAACCGTTGTGGAAGCAGCACCCAAGCTGCTGCCTATGATGGACGGCGAACTGACAGCACAGATGCGCAAAATGATGGAAGTCAGAGGCGTTAAGATCATGACAGATGCAAAGGTGCTGGCAGTAGAACCCTGCACACAGGCAAATGTGAAGGCGAAAGTACAGATGGCGGACGGCAAGGAAGAATATCTCCGTGCGGATAAGATCTTGGTGGCTGTCGGCAGAAGAACAGATACAGAAGCCCTGAATCTGGACGCAGTAGGTATTGCCAACGACAGAGGCCGTATCACAGTTAACGACAAGATGGAAACAAACGTACCCGGCGTATATGCCATCGGCGACTGCTTGGGCAAGGTAATGCTGGCCCATGTGGCATCTGCACAGGGTGAAGTGGCTGCGGAAAACGCTCTGGGCGAAGAAGCAGTATATGACGGCGCAACAAATCCTTCCTGCGTATACACAGATCCTGAATTCGCAGGCGTAGGTCTGACAGAAGAAAAAGCCAAGGAAATGGGCATTGAATACATCGTGGGTAAATTCCCTCTGATGGCAAACGGCAAATCCCTCATCATGAACGGCGGTGTCGGCACCATCAAATTTATCCTGGGCAAGGAATACAAAGAAGTGCTGGGCGTACATATCCTGGGCCCCAGAGCTACAGATCTGATCGGCGAATGTG